>JAAYSV010000018.1 GCA_012518215.1 Bacillota bacterium | reverse complement strand
CGTGATGTGGACAGTGTATTACCTGTCCATTCAGAGGCCGCCGTTGGCGGCCGAAGAATCCCCTGGTCGACCACACTAACTCCCTGAACCGTTCTTTATGCTATGGCCCATGAACGGCCCAGTCGCCGAGCCAACATATAAAAAAAAATAGAAAACGTAGGCGGCCGAGGAAACCCTTGTTAATACCACTTACTCAGTGGGGGGAAGCTATTTCCTAGGTTTTATCTTTTCGCATACCCACAAAAGAGAGCTTCAGTTCCCGAAGAATCCCCTCCATCCCACTTGCTGTCGGTGCAGGCTATTTCCCGGTTTTTATCATTTCCACGTACCCATCAGGCGGCGATACTCCTTTTCTCTTCCCAAAAAATAAATTATAATAACAATGTAAATGGTATTACAGCAGGTCGCAGTCAACCCTGCTTAACAAAAAACACGGAGTGAACAATCCTTGGAAAAAAAACTGCAAATCCTGACGGCCCTCTTTGTTACCTGCCTGTTGGTTTCCAATATAATTGCCGGCAAACTGTTTTCCTGGGGGCAGTTGATCCTTCCTGCGGCAGTATTTGCCTACCCGGTCACATTTGTGATTACCGATACGGTAAGTGAAGTATGGGGTAAAAAAGAAGCCAACCGCCTGGTCTGGTTGGGGCTATGGATGAGCCTGGTGATGATTGCTTTCTTGACACTGGGAAAATTCCTGCCGCCATCTCCTCTATGGAGGAATCAGAATGCTTACGAGACCATTCTGGGAACGGTTCCCCGCATGGTGGCTGCCAGCATGGCCGCTTATCTGGTTTCGCAGTTGCATGATGTATGGGCTTTTCTTTTCTGGCGCCGGGTGACCATGGGAAAACACCTTTGGTTGCGCAACAATCTATCCACGATTGCCAGTCAATTCCTGGACACCGTCATCTTTATTACCCTTGCTTTTGCCGGGACTGTAGCCCCTGCAGTGCTTGTGAACATGATTATCAGTCAGTATCTGGTTAAAATAATATTGGCATTGGCCGATACTCCATTCTGTTATCTAACCGTCCGCTGGGCGCGAAAGGAAGGTGTTGTCACCGATGAAAGATAGTCGCAAGAATCAAAAGAATTCAGGTGCAGGAAGTCTTCCTGCAGTATTGAAACCCGAGCAGATAGACAGGGGGGTGCTGGAGAAAATCCCCTATGTTTATGCCGGGCGCCGTACAGATGTTGAGATCATCTTTCCGGAATTTACATCGGTCTGTCCATGGACAGGGCTGCCGGATTTTGGGGAATTGCGCATAAGCTATGTACCCCATGAAGAGTGTGTGGAACTGAAATCGCTCAAATACTATTTGAATTCGTACCGCCAGGTCGGGATCATCCAGGAAGATGTTGTCAATCGCGTCCTGGATGACCTGGTTGCACTGCTGGCCCCGGTTTCAATGACCGTTACCGGCGATTTCAATCCCCGTGGCGGCATGAAAACACTGGTCAGTGCATCCTATCCGCAGTAGAAATAAAAAAAAGAAGGAAGGATGCCCTTCAAAGTTGAACCATCTTCCTGGGGGAGGGACTTTTTGAAAGGGGGAATTTTTAGGTGGCCGGTCACTCGAAATGGTCAAATATAAAACGTCGCAAGGCACGGGTGGATGAGCAGAGAGGGAAGATATTTACCAAATTGGCCCGGGAGATCATCGTTGCTGCCAGGGAGGGCGGGGGAGATATCGACAATAATTTTCGCCTGAGATTGGCCGTGCAGAAAGCCAGGGAGAACAACATGCCCAACGACAATATCCAGCGGGCAATCCAGAGGGGCGTGGGAGGCCAGGAAGGAGAAAGTTACGAGCAGGTGAATTACGAGGGGTATGCCTCGGGCGGGGTGGCAGTCCTGCTTGAAGCCCTTACCGACAATCGCAACCGGACTGCGGGTGAAATCAGGCATCATTTTTCCCGTCACGGCGGGAGTCTGGGGGAATCCGGTTGTGTGGCCTGGATGTTTGAAAGAAAAGGTTTCATTACTGTCAAAATGGAAAAATTGTCGATCAGCGGGGATGATCTGATGATGCTTGCGCTTGAAGCGGGGGCTGATGATCTGCAGGAAGAGGATGACGTTTACAATATCATAACATCCCCCGAACTGTTCGAGGAAGTCAAGAATTTCCTGCAACAGCATGAAATATCCATCGAGAGTGCAGAGGTTACGATGTTGCCCCGGAACACGGTAAATATTACCGATCCCGATGAAGCCAGGCGCATCCTTGACCTGATGGAAATGCTGGAAGATAACGATGATGTGCAGAATGTCTATGCCAATTTTGATATTCCCGCCGAGCTGATGGGTTAGGCCGGGGAAGGCATATGTATTGCTTTATCCTGGCATACCGGGTGCGACCCCAGAAGGGTTGCGCCGTTTTTTTTGCGACGCAACGACTTGTTGATTTGCTGACCCCCCATCAACAGGTTTTGGTCATTTTACCGGCAAAAGCGCCGTTTTGAAACTGAAGGAAATCGGGTCTTTGTCCAGAAATAAAATAAAAACAGCGGCAATCCGGGTTGGGGGTAGTTCCCGGCAACAAAGAAAGGGGGAGGTTCGTGGATGAAGGATTATCTGGAAATAGCCAACAGTTCTTTTCTGTACAAAATGGGAGCATTCGTAGTCATATTTGTTCTGGTTCAGGCTGTGATATTTCTGAGGGCGGCCTGGAAAGAAGGGGAGCGAATTGGCCTTGACCGGAAGGTGATGTGGAATGCGGTCAAGTCCAGCGCTGTTTTTTCAGTGGTTCCTTCCCTGCCGATATTGCTGTCGCTCATGGCCATGGCCCCTATCCTGGGCCTTCCTGTTCCCTGGATACGCCTTTCTGTTGTCGGCGCGGTTCACTATGAACTGATGGCTGCCGATATAGGTGCTCGTTCCATGGGCATTACCGGGTTGGGGGGAGAAGGTTTTACCGCCGAGGTATTTGCCAATTCGGTCTGGGTGATGACCGTGGGAATCATCTGGGGGTTGCTGATATGCATCTTCTTCCTCAAGAAATATCTGGGCAAGATGGGAGCCGTGAAGCAGAAAGATTCGGAGTGGGGGAAGATCCTGGTAACAGCTCTTTTCTTTGGCCTGATCTCGGGTTTTGTCGGTGAACCGCTGGTCAAGGGTGGTGTACCGCTTGCCACCATCCTCAGCAGTGCGGCGATCATGGTCTTGCTCAAAATTGTCATAGATCGTTGGAAAATAGAATGGTTGAACAATTTTGCCCTCTCCTTCAGCATGATCGGGGGGATGGCATTGGCCATTTTATTTTCAAAAATATTTTAAGGAGGCCCGGAAACATGATCGATAAACGCGGTGATGAAAAGAATGCGCAAAGTTTTGAAAACAGCATGCATCGCCTTGGACGTATTACGGGGATACTGGCACTGATCATCATCATGTCGGTGCCCATGCTGGTATGTATTAAATATCGTATCTTTCCTCCCTGGCAAAATATAATTTCGGGCATGGCCAATATCACGGTGATCTTTCTGCCAATAGCAATAGGGGAGGTACTGGCCTACACCCCCATGCTGGGCAGTGGAGCCTCATATCTTTCCTTTGTTTCCGGAAACATTGGCAACCTCAAATTGCCCTGTGCGGTCATGAGCATGGATGTCGCGGGAGTGTCTCCCACCACCAAGGAAGGAGATATCATTTCCACAATTTCGGTAGCCATTTCCACCATGGTCACGACGGTTATCCTAGTCGTGGGTATGTTGGCCATCGTGCCGTTGACACCATTGTTGAGTGCACCGGCGTTGGCCCCCGCTTTCGAGAATATTTTACCGGCACTTTTTGGCGGCCTGGGGATCTACTGGATCATGAAACAATGGAAACTGGCGGTAACCCCGTTGCTGATAGCGGTGGCTATTACCCCCTTTACCACACTTTCCATCGGGGCCCTTGCACCCATACTGGCGGTGATCTCGATCGTGGCTGCGCGCATCATGTACAAGAAGGGGTGGGTTACCCATACCTTGTAATGATGGTGCAACAGGCCGAACTATCAATCTCAGGATGGAATGAATCAGGGATTGCAAACCATACAGGGGCCGCTGAGGTGTATTTTCATGGCATCTGACCGCGGCCTTTTTGATCATGGTAGCCACGGCATGGCCATGGCCGCGCGGGATCAGATCTTTATCCATCCTTTTTCCATGCTTCTGGCAGCGAAGAAGCCGGCTATAAAAGCAATGGCAGGATTTGTAGCTATGGAAAGGATAGCCACGCCGAGAATGATAAACAGATCCTGGCGGGAAGGGGTGAACTTGGCAGCAACGGCGAGATCTAACCCGCTGTAGAAGAGAAGGCAACCCAGCACGGCTTCAGGGATCAGGGCCAGAAGCTTCGCTCCGTCGCTTCCCAGAAGAAGGCCGGTTATCAGCAGAAAAGCTCCAATGATGTATGAAGTATATCTTGTCCTGCCGCCAAAGCGGTGGTGTGCGGCAACTCCGCCGCTGCCATGACACATCATATAGCCACCCAGGGGTGCGGAAAGCAGATTGGCAACGCCCATGGTCAGGCAGAGGTTTCGATCCTTGACTCTGGTGGCCTGTTCGCCATACAGCTCGCGGGAAACCACCGTGGTGACTAGCACTGCATTGGCGACGGTCAGGGGTAGCTGCGGCAGGGCTGCCAGCAAAAACCCGCGGTTGAAATCTGCAAGCTTCGGCCATGCAAGAGCCGGGGTTGGAAAGGCGATGGAGATGGAAGGAAGGGAAAGGTCGGGATGAAGAATGAAATTCAGGGCGATCCCCGCGGCAAGAGCTATGATTGCTGCCGGGAGACGCCTGCTTCTCAATAGAAGGAGTATCAAAACAAGAATAATCCAGCCGATCAACGGTTCCGTGGAAATCATCTTTACTCCCAGGGAGGCCAGTGACACCCCCAGGCCAACCTGAATGCCACTTACCACACTCCGTGGGGTGACACGGGCTATGAAATCGATGAGGCCGGTCAAACCCAATATCAGCAACGATGCCCCGATTATCAGGCCAGCTGCAGCCATTTCCCCCGCGGTGAGATTATGAACCAGCAACGCTGCTGAAGCAGCTTTCATCGGTTGAACGGCCATTGGTATTCTGTAAAACCAGCCACAGAAAATATAAAAAAGGCCGAAGCAGGAAAATATGGCGGCCGGATTCAGGCCAACCAGATTTATCGCCCCGAGAACATAAGGGAGCAGTATCCCCAGGTCCCCGATGGAACCGGAGAGTTCGTTCCAGAAATTGATTTTGACTGTTTTATTATCAGGGGAATCTGGAAGGGTGTTTTTTTCTTCATTGTTGGCGCCCATCAGTATGAATACACTTCCTCAAATCCGGTTGTTAACTTGTTATTGTCCGGCTGTATGTAGCTTTTTGTACTGTTACCTTACTCTTAATCATTTCATCATCGACTTCATTTATCCTTTATATTTTTGTAAAAGATTATTGGGGGCCCTTTACCGCTTGTATTTTTGAAATGCTTCATTCTTGCTCCGGCAACAAGCAGGGTGGCTTCTGTGTTATCATTCGGGGTGTTATTTTTTAAAATGTTGGCATTGGCGACTGGCCGTTCATGGGCCATAGCAAAAGAAAGGGTTCAGGGAGTTTGTGTGGTCGACCAGGGGATTCTTCGGCCGCCTGCGGCGACCTCCCCCCACTGTCATTCCGAGCAAGCGGTGTTTAACAAGAACACTGACATCAAGCCATAAAGATAAATGAAGTAGAAATGGTAACACAAGGGTGAAAGAATAGCGCCGCGAGGAATCTGACAGGTAGTACTTCTTTCTTTCTCCAGCAGTGGGGGAATTGACCGGGGGGTTCTTCGGTCGCCAGCGGCGACCTTCCCCCCCTGTCATTCCGAGCAAGCGGTGTTTAACAAGAACACTGACATCAAGCCATAGAGATAAATTATGTAGAAATGGTAACAACAGGATGAAAGAATAGCGCCGCGAGGAATCTCGGGTAATGGCAAGCACTGTGCCTGACCATGGCAGCCATTCATTCCATGTCGCTGTCTCCAACATATCGGTACGGGGAAAAGATCAAAACGGGAAACAGATTATGGCGATGGTAAGGTGTGTACGAGGAGGGGATTCTTCGGGAACTGAAGCTCTCTTTTGTGGGTATGCGAAAAGATAAAACCCAGGAAATAGCTTCCCCCCACTGAGTAAGTGGTATTAACAAGGGTTTCCTCGGCCGCCTACGTTTTCTATTTCTTTTTTTATAT
>JAAYSV010000017.1 GCA_012518215.1 Bacillota bacterium | reverse complement strand
TCGAGGTCAGCGGGATCAATTCGTTCATCGGAGAGGTTTGCCTGATCGATACCCCGCATGAAAAGGTTGTTGCCGAGGTGGTGGGTTTTCGCGATAAACTATCACTGTTGATGCCCCTGGGTGATCTGAAAGGGATCGCCCCCGGCTGTGCGGTGATACCTACCGGCAAGGCTTTTACCGTGCGGGTGGGCGATAAATTGAAAGGCAAAGTGCTGGATGGGCTGGGGAGGCTGCTGGACGGGGGAGGCCTTCCCCTGCTTCCGGGCGAGGGGGCCGAATATCCGGTAGAAAATTCTCCGCCGAATCCGCTGGAACGAAGGGCTATCATGGAAGTGTTGCCTACAGGGATCAGAGCGGTTGACAGCCTGCTTACCTGTGGAGAGGGGCAACGCGTCGGTATCTTTTCAGGAAGCGGGGTCGGGAAGACGACGATGCTGGCCATGATTGCTCGTTATAGCGAGAGTGATATCAACGTCATTGCCATGATCGGGGAGAGAGGTCGTGAAGTAGGTGATTTTCTGAAAAACGACCTGGGGCCGGAAGGACTGAAAAGATCGGTGGTGGTGGTTTCCACGTCGGATCGTCCCGCATTGGAAAGGGTCAGGGGCGCCCTTGTGGCAGCTACAATCGCCGAGTATTTCCGGGATCAGGGCAAGAAGGTGGTTTTTATGATGGATTCGGTTACGCGTTTCTGCATGGCTCAGAGAGAGATCGGACTGGCCATCGGGGAACCACCCTCGTCGAAGGGTTACACCCCTTCGGTCTTTGCCCTGCTGGCACGTTACCTGGAAAGGTCGGGCACCTCGTCCCGGGGTAGTATAACCGGTTTTTATTCTGTCCTGGTCGATGGTGATGATTTCACGGAGCCGATAACCGATGCGTCAAGAGGTATCCTGGACGGGCATATCGTCCTTTCACGAAAGCTGGCATCGCAGAACCACTTCCCTTCCATAGATATCTTGAACAGTATCAGCCGCCTCATGCCGGTTCTTGTAACCAGGGAACATTACGATCTGGCAGCGGAAATCAAGAAGTTGCTGGCTGACTATGATTCCGCCGAGGACTTGATCAGAATCGGGGCTTATGTATCCGGGTCAAATGAAGATATTGATCGGGCCATTGCCAAACGGAAGGCGATAATGAATTTTTTGGGTCAAGACGTTGAAGAAGAAAGCAAATGGGAAGAGATGCTCCCGCAGCTGAAGGAACTGTTACATTGAGCCAGTTCATGGCGGTAGCAAGTGGTCTTCGAGGAGGGGATTCTTCGGTTGCCCTGAAAAACAGGGAATGACAGGTAGTGCACTTTGATGGGGAGAGGGCTATGGCTTTCAAGTTTGGACTCGAGCAGATTTTGAGATATCGCCATGGGCTGGAAGACAGATCCCGTGAGGAACTGGCCAGGAAGAAGGCATCCATGGAGGAGATTGCCCGCCGACTGTCCGTTTTGAAGGACGAGCGGGAAGGGATTCATGATGTCTGGAGGAAGCAGACGGAAAAGGAGATCGACCTCGTTTCTTTATTTGGAACTTATGTGTATCTCCAGCATCTGGGAGGGAAGATCAAGCGCAAAACCGAGGAGAAAAAAAAGTCAGCGGAAGCAGTCGATATCCAGAGGGCGGAACTGAAAAAACGCTGGCAGGACCGACGGATCATGGAGATGCTGAAAGACAGATCCCGGGCCGAGTATCGGGAGTTCGAGAACAGACGGGAGCACAGGGTTGTCGATGAACTTTCCTTGAATTCATTTGCACGCAGACGCCGCCGGGATGGCGGGGTTTATTAGGTTGATCGGCGTGAAATCGGAGCAAAGGAGGTGATATCATTGAAAGTAAATATTCCGGTTCTGGAACAGATGTTGTCTCCACCTGTCCATACAAGAAATCATGTCACGTACGGAAGAGAAGAAGGTAGTTTTGAACTTGCACTTCTGGAGATATCTGCTGCTTTATCTGCAGGAGATGCGGAAAGCAATGCGTCAATTGATACCGACAATATTGCCGATGAAACCGATGAAGGTCTGGCCGGGCCGATGGAGGATGCCCGTGAAGCCCCGGTTTCTGACTCTTTGGCGGATGAGCTTTCCACGGAGACAGGCTTGAAGTGGTTCTTCCTGACCGGGGCAGTCGGCGTTCCCGGGGGTTTAGATGGGGGCATACCCATGGAAGAAGTTGACGGCGAGATGGCGGAGTCGCCGGAAGGCCATCTGTTTTCCATGGAAGCCGGCGAAGCGGTTGCAGGAGACGGTCTCCCCGAAGGCTTCATTATTCCCGGTGCCGAACAAAGTGTGGACCCTGAAGCAGTGGAATATTCAGGCGAGGATGCCCCGGCAGAAAGCAACGTTACGGATAAGCCCGAGGCGGTGCTCGATGAATCCCAGGTCATGGCAGAGGATGGCCACGATGGAAAGGTGGGGCGTCAAGCACCGGGTGAACCCGCGGCCGCTGCCGGGAAAGAGGGATTCATGCTCTCCGATGAGCTTTCCATGGTTGCCGGGGGGGATGACGAAGGTGAAGTGGAACGGACTGCATCACGGGCTGACGGTGCACCGGGGGAATCCTGGACGGATGCCGATGGAAGTTCGGATGCGGCGCAAAGATCTGTTTCCACCAAACCGGAACACGACTTGCAGCTTGGGTTTTTGAGGTTTCCCACGGATTTGCCGGGAAACAAAGGGGTTACACCGACGATGGCCGAGATCTCGCAGCAATCCTTTGAACGCATGAGGGCACAGGTTGTGGATCAGGTTTTCGGAAGGCTGGCATATTTCCGCGAGAGTGATTCTATCCCTGCGGAGATGCGCCTGACCCTGAATCCGCCCTCGTTGGGAGAGCTGGTTATCCGCGTGTTTTCTCACCAGGGAAAGATGACCGCCGAGATAATAACGGAGATGGGCAGGGTGAAGGACATGCTGGAAAACGGGATGGGAGAGATCAAACAACGGCTTCAACAGGTAAACCTGGCCCTGGAGAAGATAGATGTTTTCTGCCATGAGCAGGATCCGGAGAAAGATCTGTCTTACCGGTGGGGTTCGCCACATGGAAAAAATCCGGCGGGAAGGGTCGGCAGTCGCATCGGTATAGTTGAGGAGGCGGCTCCCGAAATATGGTCTGTTCCTGCCGAAGGTGTAACTCTTGAACTGTGGGCTTGAGGAGGTTGTATCAGATGACCAACGTATATGGGGTTTCCAGTATACAGGATGATTACCGGACAGCGGAGACAGCAAAGAAACAGGATATCAACAAGGATCTGTTTCTCAAGCTGCTCATCACACAGTTGCGCTACCAGGATCCATTGAGTGAACAGCAGGACATGGGGGAGTTCATCACCCAGTTGACGCTCTTTACTCTGGTAGAGCAGATCACGAGCATGCAGAATGCACTGGAAGCACAGAAGATAGCCTCGGATGAGACAAAGGCATTGGGCCTGCTGAACCGGGAAGTCGTTGTGGAAGATGGGACCGGGCAGACCGTGGAAGGGGTGGTGTCTTCAGTTAGCTTCAGGCAGCAGCAGCCGTATATCACCGTGAACGACAGGGAATTTCCGTTTTACACCGTGGTCAGCGTGAAAGGAGGGGACGATCGGGATGGTTGAACGTGTCGGGATCGGCGGAATTGACAAGTCGGTGGTGCCGGTTTCGGAAACCATGAAGAAAGGCCGATCGGCAAAACTTGAAAATGGGGCCGTTCCTTCTTTTACGGAAACACTGGAGAAGGTGCAGGATAAATCCAGGCTCAGGATATCGGCCCATGCACGTGAACGGATGGAAAATCGACAGATAAAATTGGAAGAATCCGACCTGCAGGAGATATCCGCAGCGGTGGAGAAAGCGGGAAGCAAAGGGGCACGTTCTTCGTTGTTGCTTTACGGGGACATTGCCCTGGTGGCCAGCGTGGTGAACAGAACGATAATAACGGCCATCGACGATGTTGAAGCACGGGAACATATTTTTACCGGCATTGACAGTGCGATAATTGTAAAATAGGCCCGGACCTCCATTTGCAGGAAGGCCTGTTCCGTGGAACGATGGAAGCGGAACGATCGCGCCGGTAGAAACTTATCAAGTAAACCGAGGAGGTTTTAAAATGATTCGAGCGATGAGTACTGCAGTTACAGGTTTGAGAAGCCATCAGCTGAAGATGGACGCAATCGGTAACAATATCGCCAATGTAAATACATTTGGATACAAGAATACGCAGGTGCGTTTCGAGGACCTGTTCAATCAGACCATGCAGGGGGCAACAGCCTCGACCCTGTATCGCGGGGGCTCCAATCCCATGCAGATCGGGATGGGCGTCAAGGTTGGAGCCAACATCGTGAACCAGGGGCAGGGGCCGATCAAGAGTACCGATCGTGCTTCCGACATGGCCATCGAGGGAAACGGCTTCTTCGTGGTCAGTGATGGGCTGAACATTTTTTATACCAGGGACGGCTCCTTTGGCCGCGATGGCGCGGGGAACCTGGTCAACGTTGATGGCCTGCATGTTCTGGGTTGGGTGGGCGAGGCTGCCGATATCAGCCAGTCCGACCTGCTGACCCCGATTCATATTCCTCTGGGGGAGGAGATGATTGCCAATGCTACCACTCGTGCGCTGCTGACCGGCAATCTTGATGCTCGCCTGGCGATCGGGGGATCTACCCTGGTTGATCACTACGTCTATGATTCGCAGGGTCGGCGTTACAACGTCGAGTATGAATTCGAGAAAACGGGCGTGAACAACTGGGATTACCGCATGGGAGTTTACAACGAGCTGGAAGGCAACAGGGGGTTTCTGGTTACGCCCCTGCGCTACCGTGTGGATGACAACGTTCCGCCGAATTACAATTTGCCCAACCCGATCGGCATCGAGTTCGTGGATACGGGCAATCCCGGCGAGACCCTGCAGATAAACGTGGTCGGGGACAACGTTCAGGTTGTGTTGGCTACCAATTCCGGCGGGGAAGTGACCTCCACCTATCAGGAGATCATGGATGCCATCAACAGTGATCCGGCCGCTTCGAGCCTGATCAGGGTCGGGCTGGCAGAGATCCAGTACCGGCAGGAGATCGCCGCCGCAACCGGTGGTGTTATCACCCTGGACAATGATGGAGTTCAGGGCAGCCTGGAATTCAGCGTCGGTGGTAATCTTCTGGTAGGTTCGTCCAACATACTGGACCTGGAATTCGAGCCGCTGGGAGCTGCGCCCATGAGGGTTGAACTGGGCATGGCCGATCTGACCCAGCTGGCCGGATTGAGCGATGTTCTGGTCCGCGATCAGGATGGCTACGGGGCCGGGGAGATGATCTCCTATCACGTGGCCAAGGATGGTGTGATCAGCGGGGTGTACAGCAACGGTATCCTCAGGGATATAGGGCGAATTGCCCTGACTTCTTTTGTGAATCCGGAAGGGTTGATGAAAGAGGGGGGCAACCTCTATAGCATCTCCGCAAACTCCGGTGATCCGAGGGTCGGTTTTGCCGGTGAGGGCGGGAGAGGGTTGATACGGTCATCGGCACTGGAAATGTCCAATGTGGACCTGGCTTTCGAGTTTACGGAACTTATCACCACGAGCCGTGGGTTCCAGGCCAATACCAGGGTGGTTACCTCTTCTGATGAGATACTGATAGAGATACTCAACATGAAGCGATAATCTACATTGGAGAGGGGGAGGCAAGGACCCCTTCCCCTCTCCATGGTACTTTAAGAATGGGGTGCTGTGTATATGAAAAAATTGGATATTATGACGGTGGTAGGAATGATAGTCGGTTTCTCCCTTGTCTTCATCGGGATAAAACTGGAAGGTGATCTCGGCACATTCTGGAATCTTGCCGGCATTTTTATCACGGTTGGGGGGTCATTCGGGGCTGTGTTGATCAGTTTCCGCCTCACGGATATCAAAGCCGTCTATCAGGTGACCAAGCAGGTGTTTGTCAGACGGGATGACGAGGATGTTATCTCCCTCAATGAGAAATTTTTCTACCTGGCCCAGAAGGCCCGCCGGGAAGGGTTGCTGGTGCTGGAGGATGAACTTGATGATATCGATGACCCTTTTTTCCGTGGGGGGTTGCAGATGGTCATTGATGGTTTTGAACCGGAAAACATCCGGCATATCCTCAATACGGAGATCGCATCCACGGAGTCACGGCATCAACTTGGCCAGAATATCTACAAGTCATGGGGAGCCTATGCCCCGGCTTTTGGTATGCTCGGCACCCTTATCGGCCTGGTCGTGATGCTTGCTCACCTGGATGATCCCGATGCCATCGGTTTCGGGATGGCGGTGGCCCTGCTGACCACTTTTTACGGTGTGCTGATCGCCAATCTGCTTTTCCTGCCCATGGCCACCAAGCTGGAGATTTACAGCAACCAGGAGATCAGCCGCAAGGAGGCGATCATAGAATCGCTGCTGGCTTTGCAGAGCGGTATCAACCCGCGCCTGCTGCAGGAACAGCTCAAAGCCTATCTATCTCCGGCAGAAAAAGAAGAGGTGGAAAGAGAGGCCGAGCGGGGGCGGCAGGTAATAGAAGAGGAAGAAGAAGTGATGCTGAATGTCTGATAATCGGCGCAGAAGAAAACAGGAAATCGAGACTAGCCGCTGGTTGATAACCTATTCCGATATGGTTACTCTTCTGCTGACTTTCTTTGTCCTTCTCTACTCCATGTCGGCAATCGATATCAGCCGCTTCCAGAAGATAATGAACTCGATCCAGCTTTCTTTTCTCGGTTACACCGGTGTGCTGGAGAGGACTGCCGAACTGGAGGATATTGAAGAAGTGGACCTCCGGCCGGGCGATCTGGAAGAAAGCGTGACCGCCGAGGAACTGATAATGCTGGAAAAATTGCGGCAGGGAGAAGAAATCATGGAGAAGGTGCAGGAATTTTTGAGAGAAGCTGCACTGGAGGCGGGTGCGGAGGTACGCATCGAGGAGAGGGGCGTGGTGATGGAGCTGCCAGACAAGATATTTTTTGAAATCGGGCAGGCGGATTTGAAACCGGAGGCGCTGATGGTTCTGGAAAAACTTGCGGATCTGTTCCGTGGCCTGGACAACCGGGTCATAGTAGAAGGACATACCTGTGATCTGCCCATCAGAACCGACAGATTCCCCAGCAACTGGGAGCTTTCGGTAGGCAGATCGGTTGCCGTCACCCGTTATCTGGTGGATCGACAGGGGTTGTCCCCGGAGAGGTTCATTGCCACCGGTTACGGTGAATATCAACCTTTGGTGCCCAACGATTCTCCAACGAACAGGGCCAAAAATCGTAGGGTTACCGTGGTGATTTCTGTATTTTAATATCTGAAAACATAGGGCAGGTGAAATCATTTATGGCGGATGAGCAAAACAAAAGCAATTTGAGACTGGTGCTGATAGTTGTCATCTTACTTTTAATAGGAGTCATTCTGGCAGGTGGGTATTTCTTGCTGACCGGGGGAGGTATCCTCAATGATCCGGTCAAGAATATCAAACCGCGCTATGAGACGGTATTGCCGGAATTCCAGGTCAATCTATCCGATGCGGGTGGGCGGCGTTATTTGAGAACGCAGATCATCATCGGTTGCGATGACAGCCGGGTGGATAAAGAGCTCAAGCAGCGTATGAACGAGATCAGATCGGAGTTCATAGAGCTGTTGCGCAACAAATCGGTCGAGGATTTACATGAACCCGGCGGTCAGGAGGCGCTCAGGGAAGAGATCGTGGATAACCTGAACGATATGCTGGTTACGGGGGAAATCAAGGCGCTCTATTTCAGCGAGTTTATCATTCAGTAGCAATATCAGAGGGGGAACAACGATGGTTGCCGATAATGATTACAGTCGGAAGGATATCATCAAAAAAAAGGATGGGGATACGCCAGAAAAAGAAGAAATGACAGAAAACAGTGTCCGTCCAAGACATCTGGTTGAAAAGATCGAATTTACCCCTGTAGCAGAAGACCACGTGGAGAGCGAAAGATTCGGCCTTGATGTTTTCAACGCTGTGAAACTGAAGGTCAGCGGGGAACTGGGCAAAACCTCGGTCAAGGTCCGGGATTTTGTCAGCCTTGATAAAGGGTCGATGTTGAAGCTTGATCGTCTGGCAGATGAAAACCTGACTTTACTGGTCAATGATGCTCCCTTTGCCTACGGGGAAATTGTGGTCATCAATGATCGTTATGGTGTGCGAATCACAGCTTTTCTGGATCATGATCCCCGGGAAAATATCTGAAAACATGTGTAGAAGGGGTCAAGATGGACTGGGGTACTGTTCAGACGTTCATAAGAAATATTTCCGCTTTTCTTGTTGTCATCCTGTTGGCCTATCTGACACTCCGGTATGGTCTGGGTTATTTTCGCCGGAGGTTTGATCAGGGGGTTATCAAGGTTGTAGAGAGGGTGATGTTGGATTCCCGAAGAGGGTGTGCTTTGTATATGGTGCAGATCGGATCTGATTTTTATCTGATCGGGACATCCCAGGGAAACGTCAGTCTTATCAAGGAGTTGCCTTCGGAGGTTATAGAAAAAGCGAGGAGCGAATACTCCTTGAACGATGAACCTACCGAGAAGATCTCCTTCCCGGAATTATTCAATGTTTTCAAGAAAGATAAAGAATAACAATGAAGTCGCTAGGAGGTAAACCGGGATTGCAGATATCCAACGGCAAGTGGATGTACCACACTTTAGCAATACTCTTGATCGCACTGATTGCCTTTTTTATGGTCGGTTGGGAAGACAATGAAGTATGCGCCCAGCCTGTGCAAATACCGGAGGTCGAATTTCGGATAGGTGGCAATGAGGAGGAAGATCCGGGGGAACTGGTCGGTTTTTTGCAGTTGTTGCTGATTCTGGCTCTGCTGAGCCTGGCACCGGCCTTCATCGTCCTGATGACATCTTTCACCCGCATCGTGGTGGTGATGGGATTTGTGCGCAATGCACTGGCTACCCAGCAGATTCCTCCCAATCAGGTTCTTGTCGGTCTGGCCCTTTTCTTGACGTTTTTCATCATGTATCCCGTGTTCACTGAAGTCAATGAACAGGCCATACAGCCCTATCTGGAAGGGGAGATAACCCAGGAGGAGGCACTGGAAGAGGGGGCGCTTCCGGTACGAGAATTCATGTTCTCCCATACGCGTGAAAAGGATCTGGCATTATTTGTTGATATTTCCAAAATGGATGCTCCCATGGATGAAGATGATGTGCCGTTGCACGTCCTGGTGCCTTCTTTCGTGATCAGTGAACTTAAAACCGCCTTTGAAATGGGGTTCTGGATATACGTTCCGTTTCTGATCATAGATATGGTGGTAGCTACCGTTCTGATGTCCATGGGGATGATGATGTTGCCACCTGTGGTCATCTCCATGCCTTTCAAAATTTTGCTGTTTCTCCTGGTTGACGGCTGGCATCTGGTGACCAAGTCGGTCGTGGAGAGCTTTTTATAATATCTTAGGTTGTGATGAAGATGACTCCTGAATCAGTACTGCAGGTTGCTCGTGAAGCGGTCACGATCATACTTTACATGGCCGTGCCGGTGGTAGGCGTGGGGCTTGTTGTTGGTTTAACGGTCAGTATTTTTCAAGCGACAACCCAGATTACAGAACCAACGCTTGCTTTTATACCGAAAATAATTTCGGTTTTTCTGGCGATCATGTTTTTCAGCGGGTGGTTGACGAATACGATTGTAGAGTTCACGCTGAGATTGTGGGAAAAGGGTCTGGGGCTTTTGTAGTATGTTACATCAAGACGGTTGATGTTCATGGTTGAAGCATGATAGCTTCGGCCCGGGTAATGATGAAGGAAGGAGCGTAATTCCCTTTGGCCTTTGATCCACTTGACCTCGAAACCTGGTCGGCATTTCTCCTTATCTTTGCTCGCATGGCGGCGATGGTTTTCATGTTTCCTTTTTTCCGCTACAGGGGAGTGCCGGTGTTGTTGCGGGTGTGGATTGCAATTTTAATATCTTTTTTATTGTTCATGACCCTGGGAGGGGATCAGGACACTTTTTCTCCAGGTGTGGTCAACATGGCCATGGCTTTTATCTCGGAGGTTCTGGTCGGGCTGGCGCTGGGTTTCCTGATCCTGTTGTTCTTCTCGATTTTCACCATGTCGGGGGAGCTGATCTCCCGGCAGGCGGGTCTGATGTTTTCGAGAGTGTTTGACCCTACCTTTGAAAGTCAGGTCAATGTGCTGGGTCAGTTTTATTCGATTTTTGCTCTTGTGTTCTACCTGACCATAAACGGACACCACCTGTTGCTCAGGTCCCTGGCGGAGAGTTACAGGTTGATACCCCTGGGAGTGGGGTTGTTCGTTCCGGAATTGACCGAAGGGGTGGTGCGTTTATCGGCGGATGTTCTACTGATTTCTTTCAAGATCAGTGCGCCGATCATATTTGTTTTGTTGACAGTCAACATAGCTTTGGGGCTGGTAGCCAAGACGGTGCCGCAGGTCCATATTTTCCTGGAGGCACTTCCGTTCAAAATATTGCTGACGATGGTTCTGATCGCGTTGCTGTTGCCCATAATAGGAAGTTTGTTGCCATCGTTGTTGGACTGGTTCGTGGGTATTTTCCACAAAGTGATGCAGGGGTGGGCTTGAGATGACCGACGAGTTGCGGCGGTGGGATCTGCAGCTGTTTGCAGAAACGGACGGGGAGAAGACCGAGGAACCAACATACAAGCGAAGGACCGACGCGCGTAAAAAAGGCCATGTCAACAGAAGCATGGAGATCAACAATGCTGCCAGCATTCTGGGGATCATGTTCCTGTTGTTCCTGCTGGGGGGAATAGTCTTTGATGGTTTCAGGGGTATGTTTTCCCTGTTCTTTGAAACAATGCTTTTACAGCCGGTTGGCGGACTGGACATAGCCTTCGTTACCAGGGAGGCCACCCTGCAATTCTTCAGGTTGTCCGGGCCGGTTCTCCTGGTGGCGGTGGTGGTGGGTTTCGCGGCCAGTGTGTTGCAGACGGGGTTCCTGTTCACATCACACCCATTGCAGCCCAAACTGGAAAAAATAAATCCCATCGAGGGTGCCAAGAGGATTTTTTCCAGAAGAGCCCTGTTCGATCTTATGAAAACCATACTCAAAATCGCCATTATCGGCGGGGTGACTTTTGTTTTTTTGAAAGGCCGGTTGAAACAGTTGCTGGTACTGATTGAACAGGATATCAACGTAAGTTCGTCGATATTGTGGAGAACGATGACCATGCTTGGGTTGACGGTGGGGCTTGTATACATAGCGCTGGCCGTGATCGATTTTATTTACCAGCGCTACGAATATGAAAAACAGCTGAAGATGACCCGCCGGGAAGTGAGAGATGAGCGCAAACAACTGGAGGGTGATCCCCTGATGAGGAGCAGGATAAGAAAGCAGCAGATGGCCATAGCCCGGCAGCGGATGATGCAGGACGTTCCCACTGCCGATGTGGTGATCACCAACCCGACACGGATTGCGGTGGCGCTCAGGTACGATCGGGAAGAGAATGATGCCCCGGTCCTGGTGGCCAAGGGGGCGGAGATCGTGGCCAGGAAGATCAGGGAGATCGCGGAAGAGAACGATGTGCCGATCGTGGAAAATCCGCCTGTTGCTCACATAATATGGAGGCAGACTGAAATCGGGCAGGAGATACCGGTGGAGCTTTACCAGGCGGTGGCAGAAATTCTGGCCGCGGTTTACCGTATCAAGGAAAAACAGGTTGTGTAATGTTTGTCAAGGGGGGAGGGGCGTAGATGCAATCACCAAATATGAGAGCGGGAAGTTCACCCTTGAGGCTGCTCATGAACAGCACCGATATCCTGGCGGCGGTTGCGTTTATATTTATCGTGGCTATCATCATAATCCCCATTACCCCGTCGATGCTGGACATATTGTTGACCATCAACATTGCCTTTGCCCTGATCATACTGCTGATCACGCTCTTTACCAGGGAAGTTCGCCAGCTGAATGTTTTTCCGGCGGTGTTGTTGATGACCACGCTCTTCAGGTTGGCGCTCAATATATCGTCAACACGGCTGATTCTCTCGGATGCTGCGGCCGGTAAAATCATTGCCGCGTTCGGGGAGGTAGTGGTCAGGGGGAATTATGTAGTTGGTTTTATTATCTTTCTGATCATTACCCTGGTTCAGTTCGTCGTCATTACCAATGGCGCAAGCCGGATCGCCGAGGTGGCGGCCAGGTTTTCGCTTGACGCGATGCCAGGGCGCCAGATGAGTATAGATGCAGATTTCAATGCCGGACTTATTGACGAGGAGACCGCACGCCAGAAGAGGATCGAGCTTCAAAAGGAGAATGATTTCTACGGTTCGATGGATGGTGCCAGCAAGTTCGTTCGCGGGGATGCAATTGCCGGTGTGGTAATTGTGCTCATCAACATTCTTGGCGGTCTGGCCATAGGGATGCTTCAGAAAGGAATGACTTTCGCCGAGGCAACGCATATCTACACGATCCTGACTGTCGGAGACGGCCTGGTGGCCCAGATACCGGCGCTTTTGATATCCACCTCCGCAGGAATGCTGGTGGCACGGTCGACGGCCGATGCATCATTCGGCGAGGAACTGTCGGCGCAGATCTTCTCGTTTCCCAGAGTAATACTCGTGGCTGCAGCATTGCTGCTCTTTCTGGGGCTGGTGCCCGGCCTGCCAGCCTGGCCGTTTCTGATTCTGGGAGCGGCCTGCGGGGCACTGGGGGCCACTTTGTTGAGAGAAAGCAAACAAAAACTTCTTCTGGAAGAAGAGCGGAAGATGAGAGAGGCGGCGGAAGAAGTTCCACCCGAACTTGAGGATATGAGTACAATGATCAAGGTGGAAGTCATGGAGATCGAGATAGGCTACAATCTGGTTACGTTGACTGATACAGACAACGGAGGGAATCTACTGGAGCGAATCACGGCTGCACGGCGCAGGGCCGTATCGGAACTGGGTTTTGTTATCCAACCTATACGGATCAGGGATAATCTGCGTCTTCAGCCCAACGAATATCTGATCAAGCTCAAGGGTAACGAGGTCGGCCGCGGAGAGATCAGGCCGGGGTTGTTCCTGGCATTGAATCCGGATGGTGAAATTCCCGAAGAACTTGAAGGGATCGTCACCCATGAACCGTCGTTCAACCTTCCTGCCCTCTGGATCACGGAGGAGCTCAAGGATCGGGCCGAAAGTATGGGATGCACGGTTGTTGATTCTGTAACGGTGATGATCACTCATCTGACCGAAATTATCAGAAACAATGCTTACGAGCTGGTGAGCAGACAGACTGTCAAGGAGATGCTGGAGAAGATCAAGGAGAGCAATCCGGCAGTGGTCGAAGAACTGGTTCCCGAGGTGCTTTCCATGGGTGACATTCAGAAAGTGTTCCAGAATCTGCTTCAGGAGAAAATTCCCCTGCACGATATGGTTACCATTCTGGAGGCACTTGCCGATCAGGGCAAACTGACCAAGGATCCGGTTGCCCTCACCGAGGCGGCAAGGCAGGGCCTTTCAAGGGCGATAACCAATATGTACACGGGGGGGACGGGTGTCCTGAAAGTGATCACGCTTGATCCCGCCCTGGAGAAGGAGATTGCCGATTCCTTGCAGGTTACTTCGCTGGGCAGTTTTCCGGTTCTTGATCCATTGAAAACACAGAAAATAATGGAGGGGATCACCAACCTGACCGGCAAATTGAAGGAAAGAGGAATTTCTCCGGCAATTCTTACTTCGCCGCGTATAAGGTTCCCGTTAAGGCAGATGTTGGCAAGGTTCATACCCCATCTGCCGGTATTATCGATCAACGAGATCCTGCCAGAAATCAAGGTTGAAGCAGTAGGGGTGATTGTCATTGAAAATTAGAAAATATTATGCCCGGGATCTTCAGGAAGGGATGCATATCATAAAGAAGGATCTGGGTTCGGAAGCGATCATCTTGCATACCCGCAAGGTCAGGCAGCCAGGTATTAAAGGGCTATTTTCGCCCAAGCAGATGGAGATCGTGGCGGCGCTTGATTCCCGGAAACCGGCCATTGCTGCCCTGGATAACGATGGGGGCAGATATTCTTTCAATACCGATAATCGCCTTTATCAGGAACTCAATGAGTTGAAGGGGATGGTGCACAAGCTGGTTCTGCAGAATGCACAGGTGTTGGACGACGAACAGGAAGACGATAGTGTCCTCTACTGGAAAAAGAGACTGGAAGGCCACGACCTGGACCCATCCCTCATCTTCGAATTGTTCGAGGAGGTAAAATCAAACCTGGAAGGGGAGGTCAAGCTTAACAGGGAAATTATAGGGATGATACTGCAGAAAAAGATCTCCCAGATAACAAAATGTGTGGAAGAAAAAGCGTTTCGCTACCAGATTTTTATCGGGCCTACCGGCGTGGGGAAGACCACCACGCTGGCCAAGGTTGCAGCCCGGTATTCGATTTACCAGAATGAGAATGTGGGCCTTATTACCATTGACCACTATCGTATCGGTGCTGTTGAACAGCTGCGCACCTATGCGGATATCGTGGATCTGCCGCTGGAGGTGGTCATGGCTCCCGACGATCTTGATGGAGCCAAGGAACGCCTCGAGGGGTGTGACCGCATTCTGGTGGATACAGCGGGCAGGGGCACCAACAATACCATGCAGATAAAGGAACTGGCTACCTATCTGAATGCATTCTCGCCTGCAGAGATATTTTTGGTCATCAGTGCCATGACCAGATGGCAGGATATCCGGCAGATTGTTGACAGTTTCAGGCCGCTCAAATTCAATCGGCTGATCGTGACCAAGCTGGATGAGACAAAAGTGGCGGGGGCCATTCTCAACGGGATTTATATTTCGGGCTTGCCGCTGGTATATATTACTGATGGGCAGAACGTGCCGGACGATTTGCAGGTAGCCAGGGAAGTTGACATACCGGCCCTTTATTTGAAGGGGGAAGATTGATGGCTGATCAGGCCGAACGCTTGAGACAGATATCACGCCAGAGTGGAATTGCCGGGACCAGCGTGGGGAATCAACAACCTTGCCGGGTGGTGGCGGTTTCCAGTGGCAAAGGGGGCGTGGGCAAGACCAGCCTGGTGGTCAATCTTTCCCTGGTGCTGATCCAGTGGAATTACGAGGTGGTGATCATAGATGCCGATCTGGGGTTGGCAAATGTCGATGTGTTGATCAATGCTGTACCCAGATGGTCACTGGCGGATGTGATCGACGGTACCAAGGAAATTCAGGACATCATGATTTACGGCCCGCAAAGGCTGAAGGTGGTTCCCGGCGGATCGGGGTTCATGAATCTGGCCAATCTTGACCACGATAATCGCAATCAATTGATAGATCGTTTCCGGGCGCTTGAATATGAAGGAAACTTCATGTTTATTGATACCGGGGCTGGCATATCTCGCAATGTATTAAGTTTTATTGCTGCCGCTGATGAATTTATCATCATTACCACGCCTGAACCGACGGCGCTGACAGATGCTTACGGGATGATCAAGGTGGTCACGGAAAATAACTACAAGCGCAGGATCAATGTTGTGGTCAATCTGATCCGTGATATGCATCAGGGGCAGGAGGTATTTGATCGACTGGATAGTGTATCCAGGCGTTATCTCCCGCAAGCTGAACTCAATTATCTGGGAGGCATACTGTATGATCCGGTGGTTTCACGGTCGATAGAAGAATGCAGGCCGTTCGTGCTCAGTTTTCCCCGGAGTGGCGCATCCCAGGCAGTGAGCAAGATTGCCAAGCGTTTCATTCAACAGGATAAGGCCATCACGGCACCCAGGGGTGTGAGAAGCTTTCTGAGCCGCCTGGCCAGTCTGATCAAATAACAAGGAGGATGATTTTTTGGCCAAACCAAGCTTCCTCAAAAAATATGACCAGATAAAAATTTACAACAGAGATGATAGAACCCATTACAAGGCTGTGGTACAGGATTTGAAGAAAGCGGGGCTTGTCATCAGCCAGCCAATCTCGAAACATGGCAAGTTGACCATGCGCTCGGGGTCATTGTGGGAATCTCATCTTGAGAGTGAGGACGCCCTGTATTATTTTGTATTGAAGGTTCTGAGGCAGGAGAAGGGCCACCCTCCCTTTTACCTCGTGGATTACCCGGATTCGGTACGCAGGCAGCAGCGCCGGCAATTTTATCGCCTGCCCTGTTACCTGGAACTGGAATACAGGATCATCCGTGAGGTTGAAGAGAAAGAGGAAGATGAAGAGCGCAAACATGACCGTGAGCTCATTGCCATACCGGAGGAGAAAGATGTATTGACAGACATGAAATCTTTCAGGGAGAAGATGGATGCCCAGGATACGGATGATATCAGGCATGGCGTGACCATCGACATCTCTGGCGGGGGACTGCAATTCATCAGTTCAAAGTACCTGACCGGCGGGACAGAACTTCTTATCAGCCTTCATTTGCAAGATGTGAAGGGCGGCCTGAGAGTAAAGGGCAAGGTGGTCAGATCATTTCCCGTACAGGTTGGAGCCTGGAAGAAATACCGGGTAGCCCTGTCATTCTTTGATATAGATGAAAAAACCAGGGATACGATCATCAAATTCATATTTGATCAGTCCCGGAAACGAGTACGGGAAATTTGAAGGAAGAGATACTTGTTGGCATGGATCAAGCGAGAGTTTTGGAAAGAGGCGATCTTCAATCATGGGGGGCTACGGGGGCAAGAAGTATGGCTACAAAGGAGACGATGCCGACAAAGAAAAATTGATCGTCGAATATCTTCCTTTGATCAGAAAAATATCCGGCAAGCTTTCCATTGCCCTGCCTCCGACATTGGACGAAAATGATCTTATCGGCAGCGGCATAATCGGGTTGCTAGAGGCTATGGAACGCTTTGATCCAGCCAGGGGAGTTGATTTCAGATCTTTTGCGTCTTTGAGAATCAAAGGGGCGATGATCGATGAGTTGAGAAAACTCAGCTGGGCACCAAGATCTTTTTTCACGCAATATCGTCATGTTCAGGAGGCCGGCGAGAAAGTTGCCCAGGAAATCAAACGGGAACCCACCTCGGAGGAGATTGCCCGTGAACTGGGGTGGACCGTCAATGAAGTGGATCAGGTCTGGGCCCATTACAATTTGCTGGCGATAATATCCATGGAAAGGGTGCTGTTTGCCGGGGATGACAACGAGGGGCTGAAGCTGGAAGAGTTGCTTGCGGACACAGATGATGGGCCGGATGATCATCTGGAAAAAAAGGAAAGAGTGGCTCTGCTTGCCCGATCCTTGAAGAAGTTGACAGACAGGGAACAGATCCTGTTGTCCCTGTATTACCATGAAGATCTGACGCAGAAGGAAATTGCCCGATTGTTGAATATTTCTGCGGTCAGGGTTTCACAAATTCATGCCGGTGCTTTGCAGAGGCTCCGGAAATTGCTCGGTAAAAAGATGAGGTGATTTTTACCATCGCAGAAGGGGGTATGGGTATGCTGGTCGCCGGTTTTATGTTGGGTTTTCTGACATCCATGGTCTTCTGTTGGTTCTGGTTGCGCCAGATAAAAGGCAATTATTCATTCAGCAATGTTATGAACCGGGAAGTTCTGGATGAGGATTACAAGGATACACTCATGAGTTTGCAGATAGAGGTAGAGAATCTCCAGGAAGAAATCAGGAAGATGGGTGACAATCTCACTGCGACCGGGCGCTCCCCTGCAGATGTTACGCCGTTGAGTCTCGGGCCTCCTTTGGTACATAAAGGCGGGACGGGTGCAAGCACCGGCAGGAATGTAAGAGTGAATCTGAAAAAACAGAAGCAGGGAGAGGTTCTGGGCCTCTGGGATGAAGGCCGGGGGGTGGGCGATATAGCCAGGGATACCGGCCTCGGACAGGGGGAGGTAGAATTGATCCTGTCGTTGAGAAACAAGCTGAACGAAAGGGAAATCTACAACAATTTTTGAAAGAGATGATGGGCGGAAAAGAATTTTTGAAAACAATGTGATGCAAATTTGATGAGAAGGAGGAGAGAGGATGCGAGGTCTTTACATGGCGGAAGGGGCGATGTTGACACAGCAGGTCAGGATGGAACTGATCGGTAACAACCTTGCCAATCAGCAGACCCCCGGCTACAAAAGGGATGATGGCATACAGACCAGTTTTGCGGAATGGCTTCTTTATGCACGCAATATCGTTCCGGGAAACGAGGGCAGTGCTCGAACCGGCAGGTTGCAGGAGAGAACATCGCTGCCCGTGGGAACGATGCCTCACAATGTAGCCATAGATGAAAGTTATACGCTGATGAGAAACGGCAATTTGCAGCAGACAGGAAGAAGCCTTGACTTTGCACTGATGGGCAACGGTTTCTTTCAGGTGCAGGTAGGCGATCGGGTCTTGAACACCCGCAACGGCCATTTTTTCCTCAACGCCGATGGTTACCTGGTCAACGCCGAGGGGCATATGGTACTGGGAGAGGATGGGTTCATCAGGTTGGTCCAGGATGGGTCGGTTATCCTTGAGAGGGACCTTTTTGTAAGTGAAGATGGGGCTATCTTTGTTGATGGAGGCCTGGCAGGTCAATTGCGGTTGGCCGCCTTCGATCCCGAAGCCAATTACACCAAAGTCGGCGAAAATTATTTTGAGCCTGTGGACACCGATGCAGAGCTCGATGTAAGGGTGTTTCACCGTTTTCTGGAAGGTTCAAACGTGGACCTGATCAAGGAAATGGTCTCCCTCATGGAAATAAAACGTAATTTTGAATCCGCACAGAGGGTGATGATTACTTACGACGGGATCCTTGACAAGGCAGCCAACGAGCTTGGTTCCCTGCGCTAGGGCGTTCCAAAGATCAGGTAGCTGCCGAGCGGCGGTTACTTGTGGTAGATAGGGGAATGTTTTATAATTACAAGTGAACAAAGGAGTGAGTATCATGTTCAGGGCCCTGTGCAACAATTTGACCGGTATGAGAGCATTCCAGTATTCCCTGGAACAGATTGCTGATAATATGAGCAATATAAACACCACGGGTTACAAGGCGTCTCATGCCTCGTTCAGCGAACTTCTGTACCGTAACGTGCAGGATCGTAGGCTTCCGGCAGCGCCGGGAGCTGGAGCGCTTGACCCCCAGGCAGGCAAGGGGGTAAGGATTTCTTCATTGACGACCTCTTTCTCCCAGGGAGCTCTGGTCCAGGGTAGCCGCCCTCTCGATCTGGCTATAGAAGGGGAAGGGTTTTTCAGGATAATCCGTCCTGACAACACGGTTTCCTATACCAGAAACGGCTCTTTTTATCTGGACGAGGCGGCCAATATCGTCACTGCGGAGGGTGATTTTCTTGATGTTCCGTTCAACCTTTCTGCACTGCTGCGGGATATGGACGGTGATCTGGGGGCTTTGGTGATAACCGCGGAAGGCGCAGCTTTGTGGGTTACCGAGGATGCTGCACCGGTTGAACTGGGCAATATTCAATTATATCGATTTATCAATCCTGCCGGGTTGGCTGCCGACCGGAACGGGCAGTATCTCCAGACGGCAGAGTCGGGAGGGGCGCTGGCCGGGCTACCGGGTCAGATCGGGTATGGAAAGATCAGGCAACAGTACCTTGAACGGTCAAACGTTGATCTTGCGGAAGAGATGGTGCGTCTGATTACCACACAGCGTGCTTTGCAATCAAACATAAGGGCGTTGATAACCACGGATGAGCTGTGGGCACTGACTATTTACATCAAGAGCTAGATGATTGATAGTATTGTTTTACCTACAACCGGTAAGGTGGTGATACAGTGAGTAAGAATATTCTTTCCCAGTCGGAGATTGATTCCTTGATATCGGCGATATCGGCCGGCCAAATAGAAGAAGATAAATCCACTTTGGATACTTCCGATGTCAAGGCCTATGATTTTCGCAGGCCGACCAAGTTTACCAAGGAGCAGATCAGGACGCTGAGAGTGGTCCATGACAACTATGCACGTATTTTGGGAAACTTTCTGACCGCCTATCTGCGGGTTCCGGTCAAGATAGAGGTTATTTCCGTGAGTCAGGTTACATACGAGGAATTCGTCTCATCCCTCTCCATACCCACGGTGGTGACATTGTTCAATATGTCCGAGGAGATGGGGATTGCTTTGCTGGAAATAAATCCTTCCTGCGCCTTCTCCCTGATCGACCTCAATTTCGGGGGGGATGGCAAGTCGGTGGCCAAAAGCCGGGAACTGACGGAGATCGAACTGGAAGTAATGCGGCACCTCAACGAGAAGTTGCTGGAGAACCTCAGTTATGTATGGAAGGGTATTGCGGCGCTGTCGCCCAAGATAGAGAGCATCGATACCAACCCCCATTTCAACCAGCTGATCGCTTCCAGCGAGACCATAGCACTGGTGACTTTGAGTGTCCAGATACATGACAACAAGAGTATGATAAATTATTGTTTTCCATACATCACGTTGGAGAAAGTGATCTCCAACCTTACTGCACAGCACTGGTTCAACGAGTACCAGAAGACTTCTTTCCGCCCCAGTTCCTCGGAGATGGAGGGTTATCTGACCAACGCGGAAGTAAATGTCAAGGCTCTACTCGGCAAAACAACCATCACCATGGAGGACTTCTTTCAGTTGCAGGAAGGGGATGTTTTGCAGTTGAACAAAAAAGAGGGGGAGCCGCTGGAACTTTTTGTAGAGGAACAGCTTGTACTGGTGGGTCATCCAAGTCTTGTTGAAGGGTACAATCTTGCCATACAGGTTACCGATTGTGTGGAAGGAAAGGGGACTGTTTCATAAGATGTTGAAGAAAAGGGATCATATGCTTTCCTCGGAAGAACTGGATGCCTTGTTGAAAGAAGCCCCGTCATCGGATGATGATGTAGAACAGAAGATGGAACTGGTTCTGGATTTTCCCCTGGAAATTTCCGTGCGCATCGGCGATACGAATATGAGCATCGGGGAGATAATGGATCTTTCTACAGGCATGATCATCGAGCTGAACAGAATGGTGGACGAAAATGTTGATCTGCTGGTGAACGGCAAACTCTTTGCCAAAGGGGAAGTTCTTTCCATGGGGGAATATTTTGGTATCCGCATTACCTCCATAGTGAAGCCCGTTGACCGTGTTGAAAAGTTGCGCGATAGGGAATAAAGTTGTGGAATAATTTTATCTATTTTTTCAAACAGGGCGGTAAATCTTTTGGGGACGGGGTGAGTTGAAGATGGAATATTTGACCGATGTTGAAAAGGATGCGCTTCTGGGATGTTTGAATATCTCGATGGGTTCCGCTTCCACGGCCTTGGCAACATTATTGGATAAAACAGTATTTATTACTTCTCCCAAGCTGGATGAAGTGTCGCTTGATGATGTCATGAGTGGCTGTGTAGTTCCGTGTATATACGTGGATGTGAGTTACATCGAGGGCCTCGGGGGAGGAAACGTGTTTGTTTTCAAGGAAAATGATGTCATGATCCTGAACAATCTTTTGAATGACATTGCCCCGGAGGATGGGCTGCTGGCAGTGGACGATGTTCAGGACAGTGTGGTCGGCGAAGCTATAAACAAGATGGTTGGTTTTTCTGTAACGGCGATGTCGGAGATGCTTGACCGGGTGATTGCGATCAATCCTCCGGTCATCGGGCGGCTCCTTCCGTCGGCAAAGGAATTTCCGGCTCCATCCCTGGCCGGTACAGAAGGCAAGGTGCTGCAGGCCACCTTTATTTTGAAAGTCGAGGAACTTGTTGACAGTACCCTCATCCTTATTATTCCCCTTGACGCAGCGCGGGAACTGGCCCGGGCTTTACTTGATGATCTGAACCGAAGCATGGAGCTACCCGAACAGGAAATGGCCGATACCGATGCAGATGATGCTGCTACATTGCCCGATGCCGGATCCGGGTTCTCGTTGACCCCGGAGGAAGGCGATGATGTGAGTATTGCGCCTGAAACGGAGGGGGAAGAAATTCCGGATAGTGCTGCGGAAAAAATGGATGGCATCCTTCAACCGGAACCTGAAATATCCCCCGAAACCGAAACGGACGAGGAAATCAACCGGATCATATGGTCAAAAGAAAATCCGGATCTTGCCGGTAAAAAAGAGAAAACGCTTACGTTGAAGGAAAGAATGCAGAAGCTGGAGATGGTCAAGGATATACCGATTGAATTGACCGTGGTCCTGGGGAAGAATGTTTTACCGATGGGCGACCTCTTTTCTGTCGGAAAAGGCAGCCTTGTACCTTTGAGACGTTATGCCAAAGAACCCGTTGATGTTCTGGTTAACGACCAGATGGTGGCCAAAGGTGAGATAGTTGTGGTCGACGGGAAATTGGGGGTTAGAATTACTTCCATCGAGTCCAAACTTCCCAAGATGTTACAGAAAGGTGCTGTCAAGTGAAAGCGGGGTGGGTAGATTGGAGGATACCAAAGAACAAGACAGCATGGGCGAGGTGCAACTGGTTGCGTTTGTCCTGGAAAATGAAGAGTTTGCCGTTGATATAAAGCAAGTAAGAGAAGTTCTGAAGATAACCAAGATTACCCCCCTCCCCCGTTCCATTGATTTTATCGAGGGGGTTATCAATCTCAGGGGCGAGATCATACCGGTTATCGACCTCTGCAAGAAATTTGGATTGGAACGTATCGAGGGGCGGGACGAAAGTGGCAGAATCATCATTGTAGAGATCGAGGATGATGAGGTGGGGTTGATCGTGGATGCGGTTACTGAAGTTATCCGCCTGCCGAAAAACTCCATTCAGCTTCCTCCGACGGATGTGGCCGGAACCCACAATGATTTGATTCAAGGAATAGGCAAGATGGATGAACGCCTGATCATAATCCTCAACCTTGAAAGGATATTGACCACCGAAGAAAATATTACTTTCGAAAAGCTGACCCTGCCGGAGGCAGATTCTCAATAAGTAAAAAGGGGCGTTCATATGGACGAGTACAGGGAGCTGTTTTTATCCGAGGCAAACGAGTATCTGCAAATCCTCAATAATTGTTTGTTAAAGATGGAAAAAGATCCTGAGAACCTTGAAAATCTGCAGGAAATGTTCAGGATTGTCCATAGCCTCAAGGGCATGGCCGGAACCATGGGTTACGAACTTTTAACCCAGGTTTCCCATCGCCTGGAATTCTATCTTGAAAAATTGAAGTCCGGTGAATTTTCCGTGACCGCGGAGACGATCGATCTTCTCTTTGATTCTGTCGATGTTTTTCAGGGGCTGATCATTTTCCCGGAGGCTCCCGAAGAGAAGGAGAAAACAGCTGCGACACGGTTGTTGGAGAAGTTGGAACGACATCTGCAGAAAAATGGCGAACCGGGAATGGAAACCCCGGTCCCTTCCACCGACGACGAAGAGGCGCCTGTAACATTTGATTTCAATGCCGAGGAAAAAGAATTTTTGTCCGCAGCCCGTACCAGGGGCGAATTTACCTATCTGGTCAGGGTCATCTTGCACAGGGAAACGATGATGAAGTCTGTACGTTCATATATGGTAATTCGCGCCCTGGAGGATTTTGGTGAGATCGTTTCCACGGAACCTTCCATGGAGGACCTCGATGAGGAAAAATTCGATTGCAGCTTCAAGGTAGCCATTGTCAGCCCTTCCCTTTCCATGAGGAAAGTGGAGGAAGGATTGTTGAAAATAGCCGATGTGGAAAAAGTGGAGGTGGTGGAGGCACCGGATATAAAGCCTGTTTCTACGGAGGAAGATATCGATCAAACTCCGGGTGCACGGGATGACAGGCCCAGGGATAAAGAGAGAACTCTTGCCAGGAAAGAAAAAACAACTGGCCCCGAAGCTCCGAAACCGGTTTCCCGGACCGGGCTGATAGAGAAGACGGTACGGGTGGAAACTGCCAAATTGGACGAACTGATCAACCTGATCGGCGAGATGGTGATCACCAGGAACAGCGTGCTGGAAAAAGGTACGGGGCTGCGGGAGGATCTGGATCACTCGCTCGAGCAGATGGAAAGAATAATTACGAACCTGCAGGATGTGGCCATGAAACTGAGGATGGTGCCCATCAAGCAGGTTTTTGAACGTTTTCCACGCATGGTACGGGATATCAGCAGGGAAAGTGGAAAAGACATACAGATCGAGATAAGCGGTGAGGAAACAGAATTGGACCGTTCAATCATAAACCAGTTGCCCGATCCGCTGGTACATCTTCTGCGCAACGCCATCGACCATGGTATCGAGGACATCGATGAGAGGATAGCGGGGGGGAAGGATAGAACGGGGAAAATCAAATTGAAAGCATTTCATGAAAGTAGCTATGTTGTCATCATGGTAGAAGATGACGGAAGGGGGATCGATCCTGAAAGTATCGAGAAAGCAGCCCTTGAAAAAGGGATTGCCAGCGAGGATGAACTGTCGCGGATGTCGGAACAGGAAATCCTCAACCTGATATTTTACAGTGGTTTCAGCACTTCCTCGACAGTTACGCAGGTTTCGGGCAGGGGTGTAGGCCTGGATGCTGTAAAATACAATATAGAGTCGATGCGCGGTTCCATCGAGATAAAAAGTGAAGTGAACCGGGGAACCAAGTTCATACTGCGCTTTCCGCTGACCTTTGCTATTATCAAGGCATTGCTGGTCAGGACGGGAGAGCAGATTTTTGCCATCCCCATAGAATCGATTCGTGAGAATGTGTTTATCAAATCCCACCAGATCAAGTCCATACAAAAAAAGCGGGTTATCGATATCCGCGGAGAGGTGATATCTCTATACGATCTGGGCAGTTTGCTCGATACCAGCGTGGAAAGCCCGGAAGGGGTCTCCGAATATCCGGTGGTGATCATCGAAGTCGGTGACAGGAAAGCCGGGTTCATGGTGGAACAGCTGATCGGCCAGCAGGAAATCGTGATCAAATCGCTGGGGCATTATCTTCAGGGTATAAAGGGCATCACGGGGGCAACAGTTCTGGGAGATGGGCGCGTAACCTTGATTCTGGATATAATCGGCCTGTTGGAAGATAGGAGGGTGGAAGTTGGATAAAACCGTGTTAATCATTGATGATACTGCTTTTATGAGAATGACGCTGAGGAGTGTTCTGGAAAGAAACGGATACAAGGTTATCGGGGAGGCGGGGGATGGAGTGAAAGCCGTGGAAATGTTCAGGGAATTGAAGCCATCCCTGGTAACTATGGACATAACCATGCCCAACATGAACGGGATAACAGCGATAAAAGAGATCATGAAAATAGATGAGGCGGCCAAAATTATCGTGGTCAGCGCGATGGGGCAGAAATCAGTGGTTATCGAGGCGCTCAATTCGGGAGCCATGGATTTTATCGTCAAACCTTTCAGGCCGGACCGTATCATCGAGGCATTGAACAAAGTATCCAATCAGGGAGGATGAAGGGCAGATGGCTCAAATACCCCGGATAAGCGAAACGCGGCTTGATTTTTTGAAGGAACTGGCCAATATCGGCGTGGGAAATGCAGCGACCTCTCTATCAGAGATGTTGAATAATGAGAAAATAAGTATGGAAGTGCCGGAAGTGGTAGTCATTCCTTTGCAGGATATTACCGCTTTTATCGAGGAAGAACAGCCCGTTGCGGCTATTTTTTTTGAAGCACGAAGTGAAGATTTCAAATTGATGATTATCTTGATTCTCCCCGAAAAATCTGCGCAGGTGCTGGTCCGCAAAGTATTGCCGACCCCCTCGGAAAAAATGGGAGAGATGGAGCGTTCGGCATTGACAGAGATAGGCAACATTGTGAACAGTGCCTATCTGAATGCGCTTTCTGCCCTGACGGGAATTACCATCATGCCTTCACCGCCAAACATGGCGCTGGACATGGGGGGAGCCATACTGGGAACGATCCTTGCTGAAACATTCATGGTCGAAGATTATCTGATCCTCTCCGTAACATCTATATCCACAGAAAAAGATGACATCACGGGTAACGTCATCGTCTTTCCGTACCAGGGGTCAATGGAACGTATTTTCAATATCATGGGAGTTTAATGGAAGATGATCCTGAAAGTTAAAATAGCAGATCTGGCCGTGCTCAAAAGTGCGGGTATTTTAATGACGGTCGGGTTGGGTTCCTGTGTAGGGATTGCCCTGTATGACCGTCAGGTCAGGGTTGCGGGTCTGGCCCATGTTCTGCTCTATGATAGCCGATATTTTTCCAGGAGGGGCAGCCTGGAACCAAACCCCGCCAAGTACGCCGATACAGCCATTCCTGTTTTGATCAACAGGATGGAACTGGCGGGAGCGGATCGAAAAAAGATATGGGCCAAGATTTCCGGGGGAAGTCAGTTGTTCGATCTGAACAAGGCTGCCATAAAAATTGGGGAGAAGAATGTGGAGATGGTCAAGCAGACATTGAAAAAATGCGCCATTCCCCTCATTGCTGAAGATACAGGGGGCAATCATGGCCGGACCATGAGGATAGAGGTAGAGACGGGAAGGGTTTATATTACCACCATAGGACGGGAAGAAAAAATACTATGAAAACCAAAAAAATTCGTGTTCTGGTTGTGGATGATTCGGCACTCATGCGCAAGATAATTTCCGACATCGTGTGTAAGCAGGATGACATGGAGCTGGCAGGAACCGCCTACGATGGTGAAAACGCCCTCAAAAAGATCAAATTGTTGTCTCCGGACGTGGTGACCATGGATCTGGAGATGCCCAAACTTGATGGCATCTCCACACTGAAAACAATCATGGCCAGGGACCCCCTGCCGGTCATTATCATCAGCAGCTATACACAGCGGGGCAGCGAAAAAACGATGGAGGCGCTGATCCATGGAGCAGTTGATTTTGTAGCAAAGCCCCTGACCGGTATCGGCGACACCATTGAGGAATTGAAGAAGGTTCTTCCAGCCAAAATCAGGGGTGCTTCCGGGGCCAGATTATATTCCGGTCGATTGAGGTACCCCGGAGCAATTCCCCGGAAAAAACGGGGGGATAAACAGGAAGCTGAAGTAGTGGTGGCTATCGGTGCTTCCACGGGCGGCCCCCGGGCTATCGAGGAAATTTTGAAGGAATTACCCGCTGATTTGCCGGCAGCAACGCTCATTACCCAGCATATGCCCGCAGGTTTTACAGCTTCCCTGGCCCAGAGACTGGACCGGATATCCAACCTCGCGGTCAAAGAGGCGCAGGAAGGGGACCTTCTGCTGGAAGGGGAAGTCTTGATCGCTCCCGGGGGGTTTCATCTCAAAGTAAAAGACAGGAAGATTGTCATTGACAGTGGGTGCAAGGTGAACCATGTTCGACCGGCTGTAGATGTGATGTTCGAATCACTTGTTTGGCTGCCGCTGCCGGTAGTAGCCGTGGTTTTAACCGGCATGGGGCATGATGGTAAAAAAGGAGTGCAACTTCTGAAGAACAATAAAAAGGAAAAGGTGATAGTAATGGCCCAGGATCCACTTACCTCTGTGGTGAAAGGTATGCCGGAAGCGGTTATCAAAACAGGCCATTGCGATTCCATAGAACAATTGTCGGCCATGTCCACACAGATCGTGAACCAGGTATACAGTTTGAAGAGAAACAATTGTAAAACGGACACATTGTCCGATCTGGAATGAGGAGAGTTGCTTTGTTCAAGGAAGAATGGGACTATGGGAAATTCAAATCAAGGTTTTACAGTAAAACCGGACTTGACCTTGAATCGTACAAGGACCAGCAGATGGAACGCAGGATACGACACATGATGCAACGTGAAAAATGTGACGATTTCCATGAACTGTTCATCAGGTTATCCAACGACGCCGATTTCATGCATAGATTCATGCATTACATCACCATCAACACCTCGGGTTTTTTTCGTGATGCAGTTGTTTTTGACAGGATCAAAAACAACGTCCTTGATGAGCTCAAACAGAAACATGCAAAATTGAGATTCTGGAGTGTCGGTTGCGCCAACGGGGAAGAGCCTTACACATTGTCCATCATCCTTGATGAACTGAAGCTGTTGTCCCGGTCCCACATAATGGCCAGTGATTTTGATACCAGGGCGCTGGAATATGCCCGGGTGGGGGCTTACAATGAACGCCAGGTTGACAGTGTTCCAAAGAACCTGTTGCAAAAATGTTTTGCCTACAGGGATGGAAACTATGTTATTGATGACAGATACAGGAGGAAGATACGTTTTTTCCAGGAAAATATTCTGGAGCTGAGAACCGGGAACAAGAAACCGTTGCACCTCATTCTATGCCGCAATGTTTTTATTTATTTTAAAACTGCGGTCCAGGAACGGATCATTCATTATTTCTCTGATTTGCTGGACGAAGGAAGTTATCTCGTTATCGGTTGCGCGGAGTACATCAATGACCCCCGTACATTCGGGCTGCAACGGAAATATCCTGCTATCTACAGGAAATCCTTTTGAATTTACCATTGTTGGATCGGTTTTCTGCCAACGAATGTAAGCCTGTTGCAGATTCCGGAAGGGGTGTCTGTTCCGGGGGGAAAGAAAAAGTTTTGCTGTTCCTGGCCGGACAATTGATACTTTATTTTGTTTTTCAGGTATGCCGAACACAATCATGCAAGTGTATTTCATTGTGGCCGGGTGCAAATTGCAGGAAAAACCCCGTGCTGATATCATCGGGGCAGGCGATGCAAGCTCATGGGGATCTTTATTTCAAAAGAAATATGGTTCGGCCAATTGCTGATGTGGGATTGCCATGAGGCGCCAGCTATGTTTTAATTGATTTATCGTATGCATGTCAGGTAATTTACAAGGCATGCAATTTCGAGAAGGGAAGAAGGGGGAGCAGGCGTGGGTAAAGAGAAGACTATTGCCGGTATAAATGAAAAAATAAAAAAGGGAGAAGCGGTAGTCGTTACTGCAGAAGAGATCATCTCCCTGGTGGAAAAAGATGGCCTCGAGAAAACAGCTGCCAATGTGGATGTGGTTACGACGGGCACATTTGGCCCCATGTGTTCCTCCGGTGCATTTCTGAATGTGGGCCATACCAAACCAAGAATAAAACTTTCCGAAGCCTTCATCAACGGGGTTCCTGCATATGCCGGGATAGCGGCTGTGGATCTGTATATCGGGGCAACATCCCTGCCCTTGAACGATCCCGCCAATCAGAAGCATCCGGGCGAATTCAATTACGGCGGCGGCCATGTAATCGAGGACCTGGTTGCCGGCAAGGAAGTTGCCTTCGAAGCCCGTGCGTACGGCACGGACTGTTATCCTCTGAAAAAAGTCGAGACACGTTTCTCCCTGGCAGACATAAACGAGGCTTTTCTCTTCAATCCACGCAATGCTTACCAGAATTACAACGTGGGAGTAAACCTTTCCGAACGGACCATATATACGTACATGGGAATCCTCAAGCCCAGGATGGGCAATGCCAATTACAGTTCCGCAGGCCAGTTGAGCCCCCTTTTGAACGATCCATACTTGAAGACTATCGGTATCGGTACCAGGATATTCCTGGGGGGAGGTACAGGTTATGTGGCCTGGAACGGGACCCAGCACAATCCCTGCGTGCCCCGTGAAGATAATGGAACGCCCAGCGGATCCGCCGCAACACTTGCCCTGATCGGAGATATGAAACAGATGGATAGCCGCTGGTTGAGGGGTCTGAGTTTTGTCGGTTATGGGGCAACCTTGAAGGTGGGTATCGGGGTGCCGATTCCCATCATCAACGAGGAAATATTGAAGTATACCGCGGTCAAAGACGAAGAAATATTTGCGCCTGTCGTGGATTATAGCCAGGTTTACCCGCAACGGGAAAGCGGCAATCTGGGGTTATGCAGTTATGCCGATTTGAAATCGGGTATCATCAATATAGATGGCAAGGAAGTGGTGGCGGCGCCACTTTCAAGTTACGCCGGTGCAAGGGAGATCGCGGAGACACTGAAAGAATGGATCTTGAAAGGGGATTTTCTGCTGACCGGAGCATCTGCGATGCTACCGGGGCATGACGCAAATATCACGTTGAAATCCAGAGATTGATCGGCGGGACTGTCATCACCAGGCCTTGCCATGTGGAATCTGTTTCGGTCAGTGAGGCAATCCTTGCTGTAAAAAATGAATCGGCCGCAAAGACTACCTGTTTCTTGACAGTCATACGTGCATGAATGGGCTACGGAAAATGATTGAGGGGAGGCGTTCGGGATGATCAAACAGAAGGTAGTTCTTCATTTCCCGGCTTCGACGGTGGAACAGCCGTTTATCTATTATCTGGTCCGGGACTATGATCTCATGGTCAATATATTGCGGGCCAAAATAAATCCGCGTAAAGAAGGCAGTCTGGTTGTAGAGCTTGGCGGCAACAAGAACAATTTCAAAAAAGGGATAGATTGGTTGAAGTCCAAGGGCGTGAAGATTGACACCCTGAAACAGCAGATCATATGGCGGGAAGATAGATGCACCCACTGTGGTGTCTGCTCCATAATTTGCCCTACCGGGGCGCTCCATATCCAGAGGCCGGAGATGACCGTGGCATTTGACGAGACCAGATGTATTGCCTGTGAACATTGCCTGAAAACATGCCCGGCCAGAGCGATGGAAACTCTCATGGAGAATGCGGGATGAAGGCTGTACGAAATTATCGTGAGATGATCCGGCATGGCGGGATGAGATCATTCACGGTAAAAATAAAGGAAACCGATCTCTGGGTAGCTTTCGATGCCGATCATGATCTCGATTGTTGTCGGCTGGCCGAAGACACCAGGGAGTATCTCCGGCGGTGCAGGCTGGATCTGGAGAACTACATCGGCAAATACCCGGAGTTTGGAAGAACTCTCCAACCCTATCCGGTTGGTGAAAATGAAGAAGTTCCCCCCATTGTGCAACGGATGATCATGGCCGGAAATGCCGCCGGAGTCGGACCGATGGCCGCGGTGGCAGGAGCCTTCGCCGAGGGGGTAGGAGAATTCCTTCTTCGAAGGACACGTAACGTGATCGTGGAAAACGGCGGCGATATATTTCTCAAGACAGAAAGGCCTTGCAAGGTCGGCATCCATGCGGGGGATTCGCCGCTGAGTGGCAGAGTGGGTGTGGAGATTCCACCCGGTGATACCCCCGCGGGAATATGCACCTCGTCGGGGACAGTGGGCCATGCTTTCAGTATGGGGAAAGCAGATGCCGCCGTGGTGTTTTCGCCCTCCACCCCTCTGGCCGATGCAGCGGCCACGGCCCTCGGCAATGCGGTCAAGGATAAAGAATGCCTGGAAGAAGCTCTCCATTTCGTGAGTGCAATAAAAGGTGTCACGGGTGCGCTGGTGATTTGTGAAGACAGGCTGGCCGCCTGGGGCAAGATAAAACTCTGTTGACATGGTTTTTCTGTCGTTGGTTCTTCGGGGCGGGTTCTTACCGGCCCTTTCAAGTTTACATCCGAGATCGGGCACAACCACAAATTGAAATGATAGGGGAGGGGATCGATAGATGATCGATTTCAATCTTGAAGGAAAGGTAGCCCTGGTAACCGGCGGTAGCCGGGGGATGGGCCTGGAAATTGCACGCAACATGTTGGCACAGAAGGCGAAAGTGGCTATATGTGCGCGGAAACAGGAAGGCCTGGATCGCGCCGGAGCAGAATTGGGGGGCGCTGACAATTTGCTCATGGTCCCTGCACATATTGCCCGGGAGGATGAGGTGGACAATCTCTTTGGCAAGGTGAAAGAACATTTCGGCCGGCTGGATATCCTGATCAACAACGTGGGCATGAATATCATGACCAGTTCTGTAACCGACATCGATTACTCCCTCTGGAAAAAAATCATCGACTCGAATCTTAACGGTACCTATCTCTGTGCAGTGCATGCCTCCAGGATCATGAAGGAACAGAAAGCAGGGAAGATCGTCAATATTTCTTCCATAGCCGGCTCGAGGGCCAGCGCGGGAATGGGGGTTTACGGGGTTGCCAAGGCGGCGATAGAGATGCTGACCAGGGTCCTGGCAGCCGAGCTCGCCGATGACGGCATTCTTGTCAATGCCGTGGCTCCATGCATGGTAAAAACTGATTTCAGCAGGCCATTCTGGTCCGATCCGGCCTTGCTGGAGGAAATCGAAAGAACGATACCCCTTTGCAGGATTGCTGAACCGGAGGATATCGTCAAGGTGATCCTCTTCCTCTCCTCGGAGGCATCGGACTTCATTACCGGGCAGACCATCACTGTGGATGGCGGCGCCATGGCAATCTAGAGGGAAAACTGACACCATGACTGACCGGGCTTTATAATGGAGTTTTGTTAATTTTCTCCCCGCCGGTTTTGCGGTGGATATTGTGTCTTGCTTAAAAATTGCCGGTAAGTTATAATTCCTATACGGTAATCATGTTCGGGCCGGCATAGCTCAATTGGCAGAGCAGCTGAATCGTAATCAGCATGTTGGGGGTTCGAGTCCTCTTGCCGGCTCCACCATGCCCGGGAAACCCCGGGCATTTTTGTTTATTGGGGAATGATGGTGGGCTTGAAACCGGCGTTGACATAACACCATACAGACGAATTCGTTCCCCAAAAAGGTTGTTCCCCGCACGGGGATATTGATCAAATACCGATCCATTATTTTCTATCCCCGTGTAAATGCTGCCCCTCGCATGGCGGCAATGGCCGGGAAAGGTTCCTGTTCATTATGCCATCATTTTTATTTTTTGCGACATCAGCACCACTACAGTCAAGCATACTGTTTTCCATTGCTCGAGATTCCACGCTGTGCTATGCTTACCAATTCAGGTTGGCATTTTAGCATTACTTTCCCCCTAGGGCATAGTGCTTGTGTATTTGCGAAAAACCGCTTGTTCTGAATGACAACGTAAAAGCCCTCCTACCCACGGGAGAAGATGCACTACCTGTCATTCTGAGAGAGCGGCTGTAGTTTGCCGCGACCGAAGAATCCCCTCCTCGTATACACCCTACTACCGGCATAAACTGGTTCCTGTTTTTTTCTCTTTTTTTGTTTCCTGTCATTCCGAGCGAACGGCTGTTGTTAGCCGCGACGAGGAATCTTGACCACTTACTTTTCTCTTACAATCAATTTTGGCCATAACCGCATATTATTGGCCTAAATTGGTTCCTAGTTTTTATCTTTTCCCGTACCGATATGTTGGCGACAGCGACATAGAGTGAATGGTTGCCATAGCCGGTGAAGGCGAGGAAGCGAAACGGGACTGCCGACGTGATGTCGGCAGCCGGATACTTCACAGGACGTGAAGATTGGAGGTGTT
>JAAYSV010000016.1 GCA_012518215.1 Bacillota bacterium | reverse complement strand
AGATGTTCAGATGTCTTTGTTCAGCGATAGGATAGCGGATCGCCTTGCACAGGGAATTGATGTGGCGGTTTTGCGACAGAAGGTGACAGCCCACAACCTTGCCAATCTCAACACTCCCCGCTTCAAACGGTCTTACATAAGCTTTGAAGATAATCTGCGTAAAGCCCGCGAGAAAAAATACGAGATAAGAACCACTCACCCGCGCCATTTTACCACTCCACCGTCGGAACCGATCACTCCGGAGATCAAGGTTGATGATACGGCGACGAGGCGCATCGATGGAAACAATGTGGATCTTGAAATAGAGATGTTGAATATGGTCACCAACCAGTTGAGGTACAATGCTTTGATACAGCAAACTTCCAACCGTTTCAAAACATGGCAATACGTGATTCATCAAGGGAGGCGTTGATATATGGGTCTTTTTTCCATGTTCAGGATTTCGGGTTCGGCCCTGACTGCAGAAAAACTGAGATTGGATGTGATTGCCGGTAATCTGGCCAACATGAACACCACCCGCACAGCCCGGGGGGGGCCGTACCGGCGCCGTACCGTGGTCTTTGCCGAGCAGCTTGACCGGGAAAGAAGCAGGATGCAACAGGCCGGTGTTTCCCATGGCGAACCCGGAAAAGGGGTTCGTGTGCAGAGCATCTACCGGGATATGAGGGATCCAAGGTTGGTTTATGATCCGGAGCACCCCGATGCCGATGCGGAAACCGGCTATGTGGCATATCCCAACATCGAGGTGGTCAAGGAGATTACGGATCTGATCACTGCTCAGCGTTCTTACGAGGCCAGTTCGACAGCATTGAAGACGGCCAAGGAAATTTATTTGAAAGCTCTGGAAATAGGTCAATAAGGGAGGTTTTGTAGGTGCCACAATCTGTTGACGGAACAAGATTCCCCGGAAATATTGAAAGTTTTTCACGCCTGCTACCAAAGGAAACCAGGATTGAAGATAACAACAACAAAAGTTTCTCCGGTTATCTGTGCCAGGCATTGTCACGTGTCAATGATCTGCAGAAGGAAGCGGATCAGGCCAGCGTCGATCTTCTTACCGGAGATCTTGATGACCTGCACTTGCTGATGATCAAGACCGAGGAGGCAAGATTGGCTTTGCAGTTTGCCGTGCAGACTACAACCAAGATAATTGAAGCATATCAGGAACTGGCGCGGATTCAGATCTGATGGATAACTTTACTTGGATTTGTTGCAGAGGAGGGTCGGCGTGGCAGAAAATCGTTTCAATATGCCGTTTGAGCTGAATGTGAATAGTATAAGGGATTACTGGAAAAATTTGAGTCGCCCGGTGCAGATAAGTGCGGTGGCCGTGGCTGTGGCCCTGATAATATTTATCATCGTTATGATCGTGTATTTTACCCGACCCCGCATGGAAACCCTGTTCAGCGGGATGGAGCCCCAGCAAGCCAGAGAGGTCACGGAGAAACTTGAAGAATTGGGTGTTACATACTCGCTGGATGAGGGGGGTACGGTTATTCTGGTACCGGCCGGAGAACAGGATCGCTTGCGCTTGCAATTGTCACCGGATCTTTACAGCCAGGGAATGGGTTTCAGCGTCTTTGAACAGGATGGGATCATGGTCAGCGACCATGACCGCAAGAAACAATGGCAGGTTGTGTTGCAAGATGAACTGCAGCGGACAATTTCCAGCATCGAGGCAGTCCAATCTGCCAGGGTGCATCTGGTTCTACCCGAAGAAGGAGTTTTTTTGAGGGACAGAACAGAACCGACGGCATCGGTTTTTCTGAAGATGCGGCCCATGGCCACTCTGACGGAACAACAGGTCAGGGGTGTCCTGTGCATGTTGGCTGGAAGTGTGGAGAACCTTAAACCGGAAAATATCAGTATCGTGGATTCCAAAGGTAAAATTATCTATGACGGGTTCATGGAAATGGAAGAAGAACTTCCCATGGTGGAAGCGGCTGAACGCCTTCATGCCCAGCGCCAATTTGAACGTGAACTCGAGGAGAAACTCAAGAATTACCTGGAGATAGTTTTTGGCCCCGAGAACGTCGTGGCCATGGTCAGTGCAGAGCTGGATTTTGACCGGCAGGAGATAACATCGATAACTTATGACCAGGAACCGGTTGAACGGGCGATACATCGCATCCAGGAGAATGAGGAGGGGACCCGCCGTCCGCCGGAGGAGGTGGCCGAGCCCAATATCCCCGGCTACGAAGCACCTTACATCTATGACGGTGATTTTTCACGTGATTACCTGGAGGAGACGATCAATTACGAGATCAGCGAGATTCAGGAATATGTCACCGCTGCCCAGGGAGGAGTCAGAAGGCTTTCGGCAACGGTGATCATCAACCGCGACAGTATCAGCACGTTTATCGGGGAAGATGTGACGACGCTCGTCGGAGCTGCCATCGGTTACGATGCGGAACGGGGCGACGCCATTGCCGTGCAAGCCATTCCTTTCGATACTTCCGTGGAGGACAGGGAGAGGGAGGCAGCGGAGGCGGCGAAAACCAGGATTCAGACGATAATCGGTGCTGTCGCACTTTTCCTGATGATAGCGATTATCATTGCTCTGGTTGTACTTAGAAGGCGCAGGAAGGAAGAGGCCATGGAAATGCTGGAGGATGCGGAAGAACTGGAAGGTTTTGATATTACCGAACTGCTGGAAAAAGAAGAACCCGCGGAGATAGAAGATGATATCCGCGATAAGATAAGAAAAGTGGCGGAATCGGAGCCCGAGAACGTAGCGTATCTCTTGAGAACCTGGTTAACAGAGGAATAGGAGGAGATCTGCCTTGCCACAGACGACCAACTACATGACGGGGGGGCGCAAGATTGCAATTTTTGTTCTTTCACTGGGGACCACCCTGTCTTCCAAGATTCTTAAATATTTCACCAGCCCCGAAGTGGAAAGAATAAGTATGGAGATCGCCAATACCACTTTTGTGGGCAGGGACGAGATCGAGGCAGTCTGCGAGGAATTTCTGGCTCTCTTTGAAGCACGCCGATATATCATTGATGGGGGAATGGATTCTGCCCGCGATATCCTGGAGAAGGCTTTCGGGCCGCAGAAGGCTGCGGAAATCATCAGGAAATTGAGGGAATCCAGCAAGGTCAAACCCTTCACTTTTGTAAGAAATGCCGAGCCCAAGCAGGTGGTCAACCTGCTCAACCAGGAGCATCCCCAGACGATTGCCCTCATTCTTTCGTACCTTGATGCCGAGCAGGCATCGGCCATTCTATCCAGCCTGGCGGCAGATGTCCAGTCCGATATTGCAAGAAGGATCGCACTCATGGAGAGGACCTCTCCCGACATACTCAAGGGGGTGGAGAAAGTATTGCGTGAACGTCTCTCGACTGTATTCCAGCAAGATTTTACAGCTGCCGGGGGAATTCCCACCATCGTTGATATTCTCAACCGGGTGGATCGCGGAACGGAAAAACATATCCTCGAGGAGCTGGAAAAGGAAGATGCCGAGCTGGCCGAGGAGATCCGTCAGCAGATGTTCATCTTCGAGGATATTATCACTCTGGGCGATCACTCCATCCAGAGAGTTATACGGGAGATCGATACCAAGGATCTGGCGCTGGCCCTCAAGGGTGCCAGCGATGAAGTAAAAGGGCGGATCATAAGGAATATTTCCCGGCGCGCGGCAGACATGCTCAAGGAAGATATGGAGTACATGGGGCCGGTGCGCTTGCGGGAAGTGGAGGATGCCCAGCAAAAAATTGTGGCTGTGATCAGGAAACTGGATGAATCGGGAGAAATTATCCTTTCCCGCGGTGGAGACGATGTTATCGTCGGTTAGACTTGATTGGTTTATCTCGTTTAGAAAAGAGTCCGAGCGGAGTTGATCTTCTTGACATCCAATATTTTGAAAGGTGTTTCCGTCAAGGGAACACGTAGATACCGTTTTCACATCGAAGTTGTGGAATTGGAGAAGCCATCTGCAGGAGAGGAACCGACGGAGGAGACGGAGAGCGAAGATACGGTTTCGGATCCCAAGGAGAGGGCAACGGCCGATGACAACTACGAAACGGTTCGCCTTGAAATTGAAAAGAACCTGAGGGAAGAGGTGCAAGATGAGCTTGGCAGATTGAAGGCGGCCTTGCTTGAGGAGGTGGAAGAAAGAAAGCAGAAGGCGATCAGGGAAGGCCGTGAAGAGGGCCATGAGGAAGGCTACGGGGAAGGCTATACCCTCGGGTTCGAGGAAGGAAAGAAACAGGCGCTGCAGGAACTTGAAGGCTTGAAGGAAGAAGCGCGGGGGAAAATCGAAGAGGCTCAACTCCATGTAGAGGAAGGCCGGCAGAAATCCCGCGAGATAGTCGCCTCTTCAGAAAAAACGGTGATCGAGTTGGCGCTGGCCGTGGCCGAGAAGCTCCTGTTCGAGCAGCTTGACCTGGCTCCCGAAAAAGTGCTGAACATTGTAAGGGAGGCGATCGAGAAAGCTCCCGACGGGGAGACAGTAAAGGTGTTTGTCAGCGAGCAGGATTACGATGTCTGTCTCCGGCATGCCGAAGAATTGAAAAGTAGATTTGCCAGGATCAGGCCGCACTTCAAGAATATCGAATTTTTTGCCATGGAGGAGATTCCAAGAGGGAGTTGCCGTGTTGAAACTGAAAGTGGGGCCGTGGAATACTTTCTGGAGAAGGAAAAAGAAGAGCTGAGAGAAGTGATGATGAAACTGGCGCGGGAAGAGGAACGCAGGATCCTGAAGGAGGAAGGGGCAGATGAATGAAACCCGCCAGTTGGTTGAGAGTGAGAAGTATCTTTCCCGCCTGGCTTCCCACGAGGGTGGGGTGGCACAGGGCAAAGTGCGCCAGGTGGTGGGGTTGGTCATCGAGGTCAGCGGGATCAATTCGTTCATCGGAGAGGTTTGCCTGATCGATACCCCGCATGAAAAGGTTGTTGCCGAGGTGGTGGGTTTTCGCGATAAACTATCACTGTTGATGCCCCTGGGTGATCT
>JAAYSV010000015.1 GCA_012518215.1 Bacillota bacterium | reverse complement strand
CTTCAGGTGACTGAGGCTCTCTTTTGTGGGTATGCGAAAATATAAAACCCAGGAATCAGTTTCCCTCCGTGAGTAAGTGGTATCGATGAGGATTTTCTTGGCCGCCCACTTTTTCTTATTCTTTTTTTTATATGTTGGCTGGGCGACTTGGCCAAGGGAAAACAGGAAACAGTTTATGGCAATGGTGAGGTGTGTATGAGGAGGGGATTCTTCGGTCGCGGCAAACTGCAGCCGCTCTCTCAGAATGACAGTACTGGAAAAACAGTCGTGCGGAGTGGCACAATACCGGGGAAGGAGTACGGCGACCTCCCCCCCTGTCATTCCGAGCAAGCGGTGTTTAACAAGAACACCAACATGAAGCCATGGTGAATAATGATGTAGAAACGGTAACACCGGAGTGAAAGAGTAGCGCCGCGAGGAATCTCGGGCAGAGGCAGGCGCTGTGCTTGACGATGGCAGCCACTCACTCCATATGAATGACATCCAGGTCAGGGAAAGATGGTTTTGCATGTTTGGCTCTTGAGATTTCAAGGGGAGATGTTATAATGATGGCGACAGCAAATGAACAATACGGCTGCTCCGAACCTGCAAACCTACAGCTTCTTGAAGTTACGGTTAAAGGTCTGGGCCGGGGGAGAAATCCCCCCGCCTCCCGCTATTGGAAAGGAGAACGTCAGCTGAAATCGAGGGCTGTGCCTTTTTCAATCCGGAGGCACAGTTTTTTTGTAACAGGAGAGAGAAGATGAAATTGATAAACGTGACGGAACCGGAAGCTGTATTCGGGCTGATAGCGGAGAATTTTTCCGCCCTGGAGGCGGAAGAAGTCGACATCGAGAAGGCCGGGGGCCGTTGCCTGGCAGAAGATTATTTTTCAGGGGAAGATCTGCCGGGTTTTGACCGTTCCACGGTGGACGGATACGCTTTGCAAGCCCGTGACACGTTTGGCTCCCGGGAAGGACTTCCCTCCGTCCTCGATCTGGAAGGCGAGGTCCTCATGGGTGCAGCGGCCCGGAAAATAAACGCGGGCCAGTGTTGCCTCATTCACACGGGAGGGATGCTGCCCGCGGGTGCCGATGCGGTGGTGATGGTTGAAGATACAGAAACGGCCTCGGATACCGTTCATGTTTATCGCCAGGTTGCCCCGGGTGAAAATGTCATTCATCGGGGAGAGGATCTGGGCAGGGGCGAACGGGCGCTGGCAGCGGGAAGCCGTCTGCGTTCTGCTGAAATAGGCCTGCTGGCCTCGATGGGGGCAACCCGGGTGAAAGTTCACCGCCGCCCGGTGATGGGGCTGCTCTCCACGGGGGACGAGCTGGTCCCTCATGACTCACGGAACCTTGAACCCGGCAGGGTGAGGGATTGCAACACGCCGGCGCTGGCCTACCTGGGGCAGAAGGGCGGGGCCGAAATTGCAAGTGAAGGTATCCTTCCCGATATTTTCGATCAGTTCCTTGAAAAAAGTCGAAATCTGCTGGCCCGTGTTGATTTTCTGGTGCTCTCCGGGGGCAGTTCGGTGGGAAGCCGCGATTTCACGGCCCGCACCCTGCAGGAGTTGGGCAGGCCCGGCCTGCTGGTGGAAGGGATATCGATCAAACCCGGCAAGCCCACGTTGCTGGCAAATTGCGGCGGGAAACCGGTGCTGGGGCTTCCCGGGCATCCGATCTCCGCCCTCAACGTGTTCCTGATCTTCGGGATGGCGATCCTGGACCGCCTCTCGGGCCGGCAACGGCACCGCAGGTTTTTTCCGACGGTCAACGCCATTCTGACACGTAACCTGCCCTCACGTTCCGGGCAGACCGATTTTGCACGGGTCAGGATTGAACGGGAAAACGGGCAGGTTCTGGCCGTTCCTGTTTTCGGGCGTTCAGGAATGCTGCGCACCATGGCCGAGGCGGACGGCTTCATCATTGTCAAGCCCGAGATGGAAGGGTTGGAAGCAGGCACGGAGGTTCAGGTTTTTTTGTGGGAGTGAGCGGGGAAGGCAAAGTTGCGGCTGTCATCCCGGCAATATATATATAGGAAGGTTCGCACGGGAGAGAAAGGGCAGAGGGATCGATTTTCCCTGCCAAATATGATTGAAGGCCGACATCGGCTGAACAATTCATGGACAGGCCTTCGGGTAAACGGCCCGGAATACGTCGGGCCCGCGCCTCCATTTTGAAACCGGGAGGGGTTTCGATGCGCAAGGTGTATCTTCACAATATTCCGAAACAGGAAGCACTGAAAAAATTCCTGTCCGGGGTCAATTTGCCAAGAAAGAAAGAAACAATTGCAGTCGCCGATGCCTCGGGGCGCGTCACCGCCTCCGCGGTTTTTGCACGCCTTTCAATGCCCGGGTACCATGCAGCAGCCATGGATGGCATCGCCGTAAGGGCCGAAAACACTTTCGGTGCATCCGATCAGACCCCTCTTGCCCTGGTTGAAGGTGTCTCCTACGAGTTCGTGGATACCGGGGATCCCCTTCCCCCGGGCTGCGATGCCGTGATCAAGATAGAGGATGTCATGTTGCAACCCGATAAAAGTGCCGAGATCATGGCCCCGGCTCCTCCCTGGCAATATGTACGGGCGGTCGGCGAGGATATCGTGGCCGGCGAGCTGGTTGTTCCTGCCTTTCATCGTCTCCGCCCCCCGGATATAGGGGCCATCCTGGCGGGGGGTAGAACGGAGATCGAGGTTCTGACCAGGCCCAGGGTGGTGATCATACCGAGCGGTTCGGAGATCGTTCCGCCCGGGGCGGATCGGGGCAGGGGGGATGTTCCGGATTTCAACAGCAGCGTGGTCAGCGCCTACCTGCGGGAATGGGGGGCACGGCCGGAAATACACCCGGTCGTTCCCGACGTGCTCGCACAGATCAAGGCGGCAGTTGTCCGGGCCGCGGACGGGGCTGACATGATAATCATCATTGCCGGTTCTTCGGCCGGCAGCAAAGATTTCACCTACGCGGCACTGGCGGAACTGGGCGAGGTGTATGTTCATGGGGTCTCCACCAGGCCCGGGAAGCCCACTGTCCTGGGCAGCGTTGATGGTAAACCTGCGGTGGGGTTGCCCGGATATCCGGTCTCGGCCTATTTCAGCCTGGAATGGTTTGTCCGCCCGCTGCTCCATCACTACTATTCCATGCGCGAACCGACAAGGGAGACCCTGGAGGTCACTCTGGGGCGGCGTCTGGTGTCCAGGATGGGCACGGAGGAGTATGTACGGATGGCCGTGGGCAAGGTGAACGGGGAATTTGTGGCCAATCCCCTCACCCGGGGGGCAGGGGTAACGATGTCCCTGGTCAGAGCGGACGGCCTGCTCGTCGTCCCCCCGGAGAAGATGGGGTACGAACAGAATGAACGGGTCAAGATCGAACTCTACCGTCCCGCCGGGGAACTGGATCGCAACCTGCTGGCGGGGGGAAGCCATGACCTGGTCCTTGACCTGCTGATCACGGCCCTGAGGGAGAAGGAAACCGACTTCACTCTCTCTTCGGCACATCTGGGAAGCATGGGCGGCATTCTGGCCATTGACAGGGGACAGGCCCACCTGGCGGGCGTCCATCTTTTCGATCCCGCCAGCGGTGATTACAACATCCCCTACATCGAGAAACTTCTCCCCGGAAGGGATGTCCTGCTCCTGACCCTGGCGCACAGAATGCAGGGATGGATCGTTCCCCGGGGCAACCCCGGCAAAATCAGTGACGTGACGGATATCGCCTCAAACGGGACAAGCTTTGTCAACCGGCAGAAGGGAGCCGGAACCAGACTGCTCTTCGATTACCTGCTCGAGAAAGCCGGGATCGGGCCACAGGAGATCAGCGGTTATGAACGTGAGGAACATACCCACCTCAACGTGGCGGCTGCCGTTGCCTCCGAAACTGCCGCCGTCGGGCTGGGAATCCTTCCGGCAGCCAGGGCCTTCGGGCTGGATTTTGTCCCCGTCCGGGAGGAACGTTACGACCTGCTGATGACGGCCGATTTTTATGAATCCGATGCCGGGCAGACGATCAAAACGATAATCACGGACCCTGCCTTCAAGGACAGGGTTACGGCCATGGGGGGATACAGCATGCGCGAAACGGGCATGTTGCGGTGCATGGAACGGGCCGACAGGGATACGGCGGAATCCCCGGAAGATGGAAAGAAAGGACGGTGAGGGGTCGATGGGAACACTTGTCGATCGTTACGGGCGCAAACATGACTATCTGCGTATCTCGGTAACCGACCGCTGCAACCTGCGTTGTGTCTATTGCATGGGGCCGGATGGAGTAGAACCTCTTTCCCACCGGGATATTCTTTCATACGAGGAGATACTCAAGGTGGTCAGGGTTGCTGCCGGACTGGGAATAAGCAAGATAAGGATAACCGGCGGGGAACCGCTTGTACGCATAAACCTGCCTCATCTGATCGAAGGGATCAACAGCATCACCGGTGTCGAGGATCTGGCTCTGACCACCAACGGGATCTTCCTGCCGCAGTTTGCTCGAGAACTGAAAGAAGCGGGGTTGAACAGGGTCAATGTCAGCCTTGATTCTCTCGATCCCGGTCTTTACCGCAAGATAACGCGCGGGGGGAATATCGAACAGGCACTGGAGGGAGTGGAGGCCGCCATCCATCACGGGCTGGAACCGGTAAAAATCAATACGGTTCTTCTGAAAGGTTACAATGACCACGAGATCCTTGATTTTTTTGCACTGGCCCACGACAGAAACATCGCTGTGCGCTTCATCGAATACATGCCCATCGGCGAACGGAGCATCGGTTTTGACGGACATTATCTGCCCCTGAGTATCATCAAGGAGACGGCGCTGCTGGCCGGGTACGAACTGCAGCCGCTGGATCATCCGCTGAGTGCAGGGCCGGCCGAATATTTTTCCCTTCCCGGCCGCAGGGGATCCATTGGACTTATTCATTCCATAAGCAAGCATTTCTGCTCGTCATGCAACCGTCTGCGGCTTACTGCCGATGGCCGATTGAAATCATGCCTTTACTGGCAAGAGGAAGAACAGGTACGGCCCATTCTTGACCACCCACGGAAATTGGAGGCCCTGTTGAAAAAAGTGGTGCTGCAGAAGCATAAAGAACACCTGATGGGTAATGAAAATGCCGAACTTCCAGCCCCCCCGGATACGGCGACGATGCGCACGATGTCACAAACGGGCGGATAATGGCGGACACTTGCAGGAACCTATTTTTATTTCATTCAGGTGAGGAGGATCCTGATGATTGACAATGTAACAAAGCTGAACATAATTGCAGCAAGGTCGGGCATGGGCAAGACCACCCTCATAGAGACACTTCTGCCCGAACTTATTGCAAAAGGGCTGCGCGTTGCCGCCCTGAAAGGAAATAGCAATCGATGTGATTTCGATATCCCCGGAAAGGATACCTGGCGTTTTCTGGACGCCGGGGCCAGGATTTCAGGCATAATAACACCTGACAATTTTGTCCTGATGGGAAACGCCGCTGACCGAAATCGAGCCATGGAATATGCTTCTTCAATGCTGAAGAATATTGACCTTTTACTGATCGAGGGCAATAAACGAAGCGACAACCCCAAGATCGAGGTTGTCCGCAAGGCACTGGGAATGGATCCTTCCGGGGCGGACAACGTGATTGCCATCGCCACCGATCATGAAGAATTGGAAACCGATGTCCCCGTTTTTGATCTCAACAGTCCGGCGGAGCTGTCCGCTTTTATTTTCAACCGCTTCTTTGTCAGGAGCGACGGGGTAGAAACAGTTGATGCGGAAAAATCCGGTCTTACACATTTTGACCTCAGCGGCCGGCCGCGCATGGTCGATGTGAGCGGCAAGGCCAGCACCCTGCGCGAAGCATACGCCAAGGGAGAGATCACCATGGCCCCGGCAACACTGGAAAGGGTAAAAGCCGGAACGGTGGAAAAGGGCGATGTACTGGGTGTGGCACAGGTTGCGGCGGTCATGGCCGTAAAAGAAACGGGGCGCCTCATCCCCATGGCCCACCAACTCGCCGTTTCGGGAGTTGATGTGGACTTTGATTTTCCGGAAAAACAGAACAGGATCGAAATCGGGGTACGGGTCAAACTCAGTGGCCAGACAGGGGTGGAGATGGAAGCCCTTACCGGTGTCAGCGTGGCCGCCCTCACGATATATGATATGTGCAAGGCCATCGACAAGGAAATGAACATCCAGAATATCAGGCTCGAGGAGAAGAGGGGAGGGCGCTCCGGTCTCTACCGGAGGAAAAAATAGATGGGCAAGATCATGGCCGTATGTATCGGCAAGAATAAAGGTGAACGCAAGGTGAATGTGGGGCAGGGTACACTGGTCAGAGGCCGGGGATTGAAAGACGACTGCCATGCCGGTTCTGCCCATCGACAGATCAGCCTCCTGGGAATGGAAAGTATACGTAAAATGCAGAACAGGGGGCTGGATGTGCATCCCGGGGATTTCGCCGAGAATCTGACCACGGTGGAGATCGATCTTTCAACCTTGCCGGCAGGAACAAGACTGCAGGTCGGGGGGAGAGCAATTCTGAAGGTAACCCGGATCGGCAAGGAATGCCATGGCCGATGCGCCATCCATGAACAGGCCGATGATTGCATCATGCCCCACGAAGCTATCTTTGCCGAGGTCCTCAGGGGAGGGGAGATCAAAACAGAAGACATCATCCGCCAGGTTCCTGCCTACAGGTTTGGTGTGGTTGTTTCCAGCGACAAGGGTTTCGCCAAAGAAAGGGAGGATAAAAGCGGCCCTATCATCGCGGAACTTCTGCTTCCCTGGGGCGAGGTGATACAGCATGTCGTGGTTCCCGATGATCATGGCCAGATTGTATCGGCCTTGATACAGATGACAGACAGGGGTGTCGATGCCATCTTTACCAGCGGGGGAACGGGCCTTTCCCCGCGTGACAATACCCCCGAGGCGACCCTTGCCGTCATCGACCGCCAGGTCCCCGGAATGGCAGAAACGATACGCCGCGAGAGTGCCCGCATCACACCACATGCCATGTTGACCCGGGGTGTCGCCGGCATCCGTGGGCAGACCCTCATCCTCAATCTCCCCGGCAGCCCCAAAGCAGTTCATGAATCGCTGGAGGCAATCTTTCCCGCTCTCGGCCATGCTCTGGAAACATTGACCGGACGCGGCGGGGAATGTGCCCGTTGAAATCAAAATCATATTCCTCTTTACACTCCTGGAACACCTTGCACTTTTTCAGCTGACAGAAAGAGGTGCACATCAGTCCATCATGCTACACATCAATTCTTGCACACCCGTGCATGGAAAGGTCTTTCATCCAATACAAAATCCATATTCGCATGGGATATAATATGAGGCAATATTCATTGACCTGAACTACAATATGTACCGATAAAAATTGCCCTCGCCAACCTCTATGCAGAGTCCAAGATGACATTATTTTTATCTTTTTCCCAAAATATGATTTATTATTTCCCGGGCAATATCGAGGCACTTCAAGAAAATGCTATGCCGGTGCGTAAAGTCTCCATGATCTCCCCTACAGCACCTTCGATGTTGACGATCTTGTTCTGCAGATAATCGGCAATGACAACCTCCATGGCCCCACAGATCATGGAAGCCACGATATCGACATCGCACTCCCTTATCCTCTTGTCGTTGATACCCTTCCTCAGGACGTCCAGTATGAAATCGCGCAACCCATCGTCAGGGGCATCGTCTCCCGAAATGGACCTCAGATAATAGTTCTTTTCCAGGGCGACCACTCTGTACAGATCAGAATGATGGTTCAATCCCGTAAAATGCATCTCTATCGCCGCTCTTATCTTCTCCAACGGTTCAAGCTCCATCTGTTCAATTATCCCGTAGAAGTCATTCCTTTTTTGATACTCTCCCCTGAAAATACTGGTAATGATTTCTTCCTTGTTACGGAAATAGTTATAGATTGTACCTACAGCTATACCGGCTTCCGCAGCAATCTTTTCAGCAGTGGCTTGCGGGTACCCTCCCCCGGCTATCACCTTCACCGCTGCCCGACGAATCAGATCTTTCTTCTCATTTCTGGAATCCATACCATCGCCTCTTTTTAAAGTTATGAATATTTATTCATGCCATACGTATAAATGACTCAAAATAAACGGCCATCCCCTTCAGAACAGCCATCTTTTTGGGCCGGAATTGCCTGGCGAGCCAGCCGGTCGCATCTGATATTGTAACTGTCGGTGCCGTGCCCCTTGACCTTTCTCCAGGCCACCTGGTGATGAAACCCGGTCAACCGATCCAATTCTTCCCACAGATCGCGGTTTTTGACCGCATGACCGCTACTCGTGCACCAACCGTTTTTCAGCCAACGTTCCAGCCAACCCTGATTGAAAGCGTTGACAAGATATGCACTGTCGGAATACACCATGACGGTTGCCGGAAGATCCAGTTCCTTCAATGCCATGATGGGAGCCAACATCTCCATACGCTGATTGGTGGTGCGGGGTACCCCACCACTGATTTCCCTGGTTTTCTCCCCTTCTTTCATGATCAGGGCGGCCCACCCCCCGGGACCCGGGTTTCCGGAGCAAGCCCCATCGGTATAGATTACAACCCTTTCCATAAGACGATCCATCCTTCATGAATATATATTCAAATCAAGAGATGATTCACATTTCCGTCACTACAGTGCAGAAATTTCCATGGTCAGCTCTTGCAATATCCTTCCCAGTTCATCGACCAGTTCCCCGTAGCGGGCCCAGTTCCCTTCTTTCAGGTTCTCCTGCGCCTCTTCAAAAATAGCGTTCGCTTCCCCGATCAGGTCGTATATATCAGGCGGTGCAGGTTCCTCGGATGGAAGTTCAGAATCGGGATCAGCCGGAACCGGGAGAACCTGTTTTTCCCCGAGTACCCGCTGCAGTCCTTCCTCGAGAGTCCGTGCCATAACAACAAATTCATCAAAGGCAACGATTACACGTGCAAGTTCGGGCAGCCCGCCGGCCTCCGCCTCGAGATAGATGGGTTCAACATAGATCAGGGAATCATTTACCGGAAGAACGACAAGGTTGCCACGGATAACCCTTGAACCTTTCTGGTCCCAGAGGGCCAGCTGTTCCGAAATCTCGGTGTTCTGGTCGATGCGATTTTCTATCTGCAATGGGCCGTAGGCCAGTTTGTCCTTGGGAAAAAGATAGGCATCCACCCGGCCGTAATTTTCCCCGTCACATCCCGCTGCCAGCCAGGCAATCATGTTGTTGCGTTTCAAAGGTGTGAAAGGCTGGATCAGGACGAATTCCGGTTCTTCCCTGCCGGGAAGTTGCAGAATGACATAATAGGGTTCCACGATCCGGTTCTGCCCTTCATAACGTTCCTCGGGGAACGACCAGAGGTCTTCCCGATTGTAAAATACATTCGGGTCCACGGTGTGATAGATGTTGTACACATTTGCCTGCGTTATAAAAAGATCTTCGGGGTAGCGCAGATGATCGCGAAGACCCGCAGGCATCTCCTCGAGGGGACGGAACAATCCGGGGAAAATCCGGCTGTAACTCTGCACCAGGGGATCATCCTCGTCGATGACATACATGTCCACGGTGCCGTTGTAAGCATCGATGACCGCTTTGACGGAGTTCCGGATATAGTTGAAATCTCCCTGCGGCTGGGAATAGGGGAAACGGTCACTGACCGTGTAGGCATCCTGGATCCAGAAAAGCCGGCCATCGTTTACCACGATGTAAGGGTCGGAATCATAGCGCAGGAAAGGAGCAACCTTGTTCACACGTTCCTTGATGGATCGATAGTATTTTATACGACTGTCCGCATGCAGTTCCCCGGAAAAGAGAATACGGTAGTCCCCGAAGCGGATTGCCAGAATCGATCTTCTCCCCAGACCACCGAGGGGCACACCACCATCACCTTCATATACAGTCTGCACATTTTCATCACCCATGGGATAATCGAATTCGGGCATCTTGCTATTGGTAACAATATAATCCCCGGTCAACTCCCCGTAATAGATACCGGGACGCTGCAGTTCGATACCACCCGTGACCACCGGCGGTATATCCTGGACAAAATAACGAGGGAGTCCTTCCCGTGAAACTTCATTCACCGGGGACATGGTCACCCCGTAACCATGCGTGTACTGCAATCTCCTGTTAACCCAGGTCTGGGCCCGTTCATCCAGGCGGTCGTTGTCCATTTCCCGCGCCGACACCATGACCTGACGGTATTGACCGTCGATCATGTAGCGGTCAATATCGACATCATGAAAAAGGTAATAGGGCCGGATGGCCTGAAGTTCATTCAGGGTGTTTTTGATGGGGCGGTAGTCCCACAGCCTGATGTTGTTGAAAGTACCGGGGTTCTCCTCGATGTCCTTCCAGTTGATCGTCCCGCGGGCCGGATACTGGTTCGTCCTGAATTTATCTACACCGTAAGCAAAGCGGGTAAAATCGATGTGGTGGGCCAGATACGGTTTCTCGTAGGTGAATTCCGAAGGTTGCACTACAAAGTGCTGCACAATTGCGGGTAGAACAGAACCACCTACAAGGGAAACTATCACCAGGAGAAGAACTCCCCCCGGCAACAGGCGCGGCCGCTTGACCGATGCATTGATGAAAAAGATCAGGGAGACGATAAAAGCCAGGAACATGAGGATCCAGAGCATATTCAGTTTGATATGGGCTTCAGTATAGCCGGCGCCGAACATGTAACCTCCCGGATCCAGGAGCAGTTCCGACATCTTCAGGCGATAATCAACAGCCTTGAGCAAGACAATCAGGGCGGCGATGAGGGAGATATGCCCCAGCCCCGGAAAGGAAAATAAAAACCAACGCTTTCCCGCCATGGTCGGGGGTTGTGTTACAAAATAGATCAAAATGAGGGCAAGCAGGGTTATGACCAGTGTCAACATCAAAAAACCATACAGGAAGCGTAGAAAAGGCAGCTTGAAAACATAAAAGGAGAGATCCTGGCCAAGAAGCGGATCCGTCATCCCGAAAGCAACCGGGTTGAAAAAGTATTGCATCTCCATCCAGTAATGACCGGTATATGAAGCAAATATCAGGGAGAGAACCGCCGCGGCCATAAAATAGTAGTATGACAACCGCCCCGGGGCAAGATACTTCAGGTAGCCTCGCTGAAAGAGAAATTCCCTGGCTTCAAGGTTCAGATCGGGAACCCTGGCCACCTGACGCCGGGTAAACAACAGGTTGATCCACAAAAAAAACAGGAAGAACAACCATGAAGCAACCCTCAGTCCCCATACCGAGAGAAACCGGGTCCAGAATACTCCCTCCATCTCCAGTTCGTTGTACCAGAGCAGGTCAACATAGAAATTGATACCGATGGTGAAGATAGCCACCAATACCAGAATGATAGCCAGGATCGTGGTTTTTTTCATTTTTTCCCCCGAAACAGTCAAGGCCGATTTTTGAAACAACCGGATCATGTACAAAACACAACGATAAACTTATTCTATATGATGAAGAATCGATTTGTCAAAATAAAGAACAAATCGATCTTGACGGGATTTTCTTGTTTCGAGGAGGACATAATAAATTTTCCCGGCCAGCCCACGGGAAAGGGTGAACAAATTTTGTCAAGCGGGTGGGGAAGGATATCCCGGTGCTGTTACAGAAGTAGAATCTGTTCTGTTTCTTTTTGTATTCGATTCTTGCGGTGTTGGATGAAAGGAGAAAAAGATGAGCATTATCCGTGACAAAACTCTGGCCCCGGCGGGCAGGAAGAAAATTGATTGGGTAAAAGAGCATATGCCTGTTCTGAGCCATCTGGAACATACGTACGCACCCGGGCAGCCCTTCAAGGGCCTGAACCTCTCGATCTGCTTGCACCTGGAAGCGAAGACAGCCTGCATGGCGGAGGTTTTTGCCCGAAGCGGAGCACGGGTTGCCATTACCGGCAGCAACCCCCTCTCCACCCAGGACGATGTTGCCGCGGCCCTGGCCGAAAGTGGCCCTGAAGTGTATGCCTGGTACAATGCTACCCCTGAAGAGTACAACAGCCATCTTCGACATACCCTGGATGCTGAACCGGACCTCATTATCGATGACGGCGGGGATCTGATCACCATGCTGCACCGGGAATACCCCGCCCTGAAAGATAAAGTGATCGGGGCTGCCGAGGAGACGACGACCGGATTGATCCGCCTGAGAGCCATGGAACGGGAGGGCATACTGGCTTTCCCCGTCATCGCCGTGAATGATGCACCATGCAAACATCTTTTTGACAACCGCCTGGGTACAGGGCAGTCCGTCTGGGATGGAATCATGCGCGCCACAAACCTTCTCATCGCCGGCAAAACAGTGGTGATCTGCGGTTTCGGATGGTGCGGAAAGGGTATCGCTGCCCGTGCCCGGGGGCTTGGGGCAAGGGTGATCATCTGCGAGGTTGATCCCGTAAGGGCGCTGGAAGCTGCCATGGAGGGGTACGAGTTGAAACCCCTGATGGAAGCAGCCCCTCTTGGCAATATCTTTGTTACTGCCACCGGATGCAATGCAGTTATCGGGAAAAAGCATTTCACCTTGATGAAAAACGGTGCCATGATGTGCAATGCGGGGCATTTCAATGTGGAAATCGACACCTCTTCATTGGAAAAAATGGCCACATCCATATCTGATGTGAAAACCAACATCAAGAAATATTGCATGCCCAACGGCAACAATCTATACCTGCTTGCGGAGGGAAGGTTGGTCAATCTTGCCGCCGGTGACGGCCATCCGGCTGAAATAATGGATCTGTCATTTGCATTGCAGTATCTGGCAATGGACTATCTATGCAGGAACAGGGGGACACTTTCACGGGGTGTACTGCCACTTCCCGCCGAACTGAATCGGCAGGTGGCCATTCTGAAACTCGAATCCCTGGGCCTGACACCCGACACCCTGGACGAAGAACAGCAAAAATATCTATGCTCATGGAACCCCGATCCGGGTCAGTAAACAGTGATATTTTCTTTGATGCCTTCAAACAATCCCGCACCGATATTGGGTACGTTCATGATCTCTTCTATTTTGGAAAAAGGGCCGTGGGCATCGCGATATTCAATTATGTTCCGGGCCCTTTTTTCCCCGATACCCGTCAGTGTGGTCAATTCTTCAAGCGTGGCACGGTTGATATTCACTTTGCCGTCAGCGATGCCGGATACATTCGATTCCGGGCCTTCCTCGCCTGCAAGAGGAATATGGACCTGTTCGCCATCGACGAGCGGCCGGGCCAGGTTGACTTTTTCCAGATCGGCATCCGCCGCGGGCCCGCCCGCTTTATTGACGACATCGTGTACACGAGCTCCGATGGGCAACTCGTAGATACCGGGATTTACCACCGCACCGATGATATGGATCGTGCACATCGCCTCCTCTTCCGGAACGGAAGATGGTTCTTCGGGTGACGATTGGCTATCATTGACCGTTGGCAACCTCTCCATACCGGAAAAATAACCGGAAAAGCGTACAGCAATCCCCACGATCAGCAGAACGACCAACACCGCAATAATGATCCTGTCACGCCGGGGCATCCTGACCCCGCCACCGTTTTTCAGATCGCGTTTACCACCGCTGCCATCGTCTTCATTCCGGTCCGCATGCATAACGGAAGACTCCTCTCCGGCCCGCCTGGCAAATGATACAAACCTGCGAAATGGAAATCAAAAGCCGCATTCTTCCCGTATATTTCTACAAATGTTTATATTTTCCTTTTCAAAACAAAAATAATCTGCTTCACCCGGAACAGGAAACCGGCTTATTTCTGTGCAGGTACAATTGTTACCTGCCCGTGGTGTTTCTGGAAGGGATTCCTGAAGAATCGAAATAAACCCGATTTCATTTGACAACCAGGTTGACCAGTTTGCCGGGGACGGCTATTGTTCTGACAATTTCCTTCCCATCGATGTAGGGACGGATTTTCTCCTCGGCGCAGGCCGCCTCCACCAATTCCTCCTTGGAGTGCTCCGCCGAAACCATCAGTTTGGCTCTCAGTTTACCGTTGACCTGCACGACGATCTCCACTTCATCAACGCGAAGACTGTCGCGATCATGTACGGGCCAACTTTGAAGGTGAACGCTGTCCGTATAACCGAGTTTGCCCCAGCATTCCTCGGCCAGATGGGGAGCAAAGGGAGAGAGAAGGATGACGATTGTTTCCAGGGCCTCGGTCAATCCTTCCCGGTAAATATTTTCGATCGGCGAAAGACTCTCTTTCTTCCGCAGGTAATCGTAAGTCGAATTCACCAGTTCCATGATGGCACTGATGGCGGTGTTGAAACTGAACCGTGCACCGATATCATCTGTCACTTTCTTTATGGTTGAATGAACAGCATGGTGCAGATCACTTTCTTCTTTTCCGGGTAGTACAGATCCGGTGTCCGGATGGGCAGGGGTACCGTACTGATCGATCAGACGCCAGACGCGGCGCAAGAAACGATAGCAACCCTCCGCCCCGCGGTCACTCCACTCCAGATCTCTTTCCGGAGGGGAGGCAAAGAGGATGAACATCCGACCCGTGTCCGCCCCGTATTTTTCAATGATCTCGTCCGGGGTGACCACGTTGCCCTTTGACTTGGACATCTTGAAACCGTCCTTGTAGACCATCCCCTGGGCCAGGAGCCTCTTGAAGGGTTCCACGGCCTCGCACAGGCCGGCATCATGTAAAACCTTGGTGAAAAACCGGGCGTAGAGCAAATGCATCACCGCATGTTCTATGCCACCGATATACTGGTCAACAGGCATCCAGTAGTTGGCTTCCCCGGGTGAAAAAGCAGCCTCGCCATTCCGTGGATCGGCGTACCTCAAAAAATACCAGGATGAACACATGAAGGTATCCAGCGTGTCCGTCTCGCGACGGGCCTTGCCGCCGCAACGGTAACATTCTGTATCGACGAAAGAGGGATAATGTGAAAGTGAAGGCACCCGGTCCCCGGACAGTTCCACATCTTCGGGAAGCAATACGGGAAGATCTTCTTCCCGCAGTGGCAGAACACCGCATTTTTCGCAGTAAATGACGGGAATGGGGGCACCCCAGTAACGCTGACGCGATATGAGCCAGTCGCGCAGACGGTAAGAAGTCTTGAACCCTCCCATCCCTTTCTCGGCCAGGAACAGCGTGATCTTCTCCTGGGCGTCTTCATAAAACAGGCCGTCAAAAGGACCGGAGTTGATCAGGTAACCGGGATCCTCGAATGCTTCTTCCATGTCCGGGCCGAGAACGGTTTCCCGCGGGGTGATGACTACCTTGACTGGCAGACCGTATTTCCTGGCGAAGAGAAAGTCCCGTTGGTCATGGGCAGGTACACCCATGACAGCGCCCGTTCCATAACCCATCAGTACATAGTTCCCCACCAGGATGGGAACTTCCTCTCCATTCACGGGATTCAACGCACTTCTACCCGTGAAAAGGCCTATTTTTTCCGTTTCGGCAGATGTCCTCTCGATTTCCGTTTTCTGTTTCATTTTTTTCACGAAAGATTTGATTTCAGTTTCACGGGAAGTGCCTTCCACGAGGTGGTTCACAAGGGGGTGCTCGGGTGCCAGTACCATGTAAGTAACCCCGTAGAGAGTGTCAGGACGAGTCGTGAAGACTTTTACAGATTCCCCGGGGAATTCCTTCAGCGGGAACACTATCTCCGTACCTTCACTGCGCCCGATCCAGTTTTGCTGCATTACCTTGACACGCTCGGGCCAGTCTTCAAGCAGATCCAGATCCTCCAGAAGACGGTCGGCATAATCGGTGATACGCAAAAACCACTGTTCCAGTTCACGGGTCTCCACTTCACAAGCACACCGCCAGCATAGCCCCCCTTCAACCTGTTCGTTGGCAAGCACGGTCAGGCATTCCGGGCACCAGTTGATGGAAGACTTCTTGCGGTAAGCCAGCCCGCGTTTGTAAAAGAGGAGGAATAACCACTGGGTCCAGCGATAATAATCGGGAAGACTGGTCGTTATCTCCCTGCTCCAGTCGTAGCTTATGCCCAGACTGTTCTGCTGTTCTTTCATCTGTTCGATATTGTGCGCCACCCATTCGGCGGGATTGACCTTGTTGGTTATAGCAGCGTTCTCGGCCGGCAAGCCGAATGCATCCCAGCCCATCGGATGAAGAACATTGTATCCCTTCATCCTCAAATAACGGGCCAGCACATCACCGATGGAATACACACGCATATGACCCATATGCAATTTCCCCGAAGGATAGGGAAACATCTCCAGAACGTAATATTTTGGCCTGGACGGATCTTTTTCCGACCGGTCAAGGTCATGCGCTGCCCAATATTTTTGCCATTTTGGTTCAATAATTCCGGGTTTGTAATCCGCCATCTGTTCAATCCCCCTGCGAAAATATTTATAATAAAACGCCCGTCCCTCCAGGGACGAGCTCGGCCCGTGTTACCACCCTCATTGGTAAAGCAATGGTGGAGCTGGCGGGACTTGAACCCGCGGCCTCTTCCATGCCAAGGAAGCGCGCTCCCTCTGCGCCACAGCCCCACAACATTTTCTTTGCCCTCTCTTCATGCCGTTAACGCCGTCCTACGCCGGTCATTACCGCCTGTAACAAGTTTTCACAACCGGTTCTCCGGGGCGAGTTCAGCAAGTTCGCCTGCCGATTTGCACCGACCACCGGCTCTCTGCAAAGGCTGGCCTGCGTACTGATCCCCTTCATGGAAGCTTTCTGCATAAACCGTCAAATTGTTGGTGAATCCTTAAACATTATAGAAATAATAAGCCGTTTTGTCAAGAAATCATCGGCAGTAGATCGTTCTTCCGGGCATGTAGAAAACCCTGCCACGGGCAGAACCGATGAAGGCTTTACCTTTCCACCGGAAAAAAAGGATGATAATGGTTGGCAGAAATCTGGCGGAGGCAGTCGATGGGAAAACGGCAGTCTTTTACCAACCGAATGATCAAAAAGGGAATGATCATTTCAGGGCAATACGGTCCACTTCGTTGTTCTGAAGATCCAGGTACAGAAGTTCGTTGCAGAGAACACCCTTCCCGCCCAGCAATATTTTTACGGCCTCGCTCACCTCCCAGGAAGCGATCAAAGCGGGCGTTGCCGCGGGATTCCCCGGATGAGCCTCCGGTCCAGGCCCTTTCCCGGACCGGACGTCCTCCAGACGGGTGTTTCCGTAAATCGAGGACAGGAGGGGAGTCCCGGGACGGATCACGGCCAGCTGCCCCATACAACCCCCGATAGCCGCATGAACCATGGGGATGTTTCTTTCCTGGCAGGCACTCTCCAGATCAAACCGAGCCGGCAAATTGTCAAGGCAATCCATGGCCAGGTGCACGTGTTCAAGCAGATCCACAAGCTCGGCTTTTCCAACATAATCGGGGACAGCCCGCACTTCCACGGCACTGTTTATCTGCCCGATGCGACGCTGTGCAACCAGGGCCTTGTTCATCCCCAGGCTGGACTCGGCAGCCCCGATCTGGCGGTTCAGGTTGGATTCAGTAAATTTATCGCCATCGACAAGAATCAGAGACCCCACGCCCATCCGCGCCAGCAATTCAGAGGCCAGGCCCCCCAACCCACCGAGACCGACCACCGCTACTTCCGAGAGGAGCAGTTTCAACTGGCCCTCCGGGCCGACAGTCCCCATGTTTCGCAAATAACGTTCCGGCACCAACCCATGCTGCAGAGCAGCTATTTCAATCTGTTTGACAGTCTTTTCAAAACGGCGGGCCAGTTTTCCGGTTTCGGCCAGGCCCAGAATGCAGAATTTTTCCCCTGCGGATGCTTTCTTCCCGCCGGCCAGACGGTGAAGGGCCTGTTTCAGCTCATCCTTGCCATCCATGAATTCAGACCAACCTTCCCCTAGTCAACAACGGTCTTCTCCGTTACCTGTTGTTCCTTCTTCGGTAAAGCATCGCTCCATAAACGTTCCAGGTTGTAAAACTCCCTCTCTGCTGGCTGAAAGATGTGGATGATCAGGGATGCATAATCCATCAGTACCCACCGGGCCTCCCTGTAACCTTCGATATGCCGCAGTTCCGCACCGGCTTCCTTGAGCTTCTCCCGTAAAAAATCACTCAGGGTCTTGACATGCTGCCCCGAGGTAGCGGTGCAGATCAAAAAATAATCTGCCAGGTATGTTATCTTCCCCACTTCCAGGAGCACGGTATCCTGTGCTTTTTTTTCAGCTGCCAGCCTGGCCGCAAGTTGAGCCAATTCTTGCTCCTTTTGCAACAAGTATCCCCCTTTGTCAATCATTTTTTCTCTTCAACAACAATTCATTTCTGAATGCCGCCGAAAACGGGTGCAGCAGGTAGCCCCTTTCTATCACTTTTTTTATGGCGTTGTCCACTGCTTCCAGAAGGGCCCCGTCCAGATCGTGAAAAGCCATCTTCCGCAGACGGCGAACGCCGGGGTAAACACGGTTTATTTCCACGGCATCGGCAAGGTAGATGATCTGTTCGAACCTGCCCAGCCCCGGCTTGCCCGTGGTGTGAAATTCGATCGCCCTCAAAACCCGCTCATCCTCGATACCTGCTTTTTGAGCGGCCATAACGGCGCCGACGGGGGCGTGCAGAAGATGTGGCGAATGCCGGGTAACCCCGTCCGTACGCAAGGAAAATTCAACCGCCTTCTTCCGAAGACGTTCCGCGGAGAGAGGTTTGGCGCAATCATGCCACAAACCGGCCAGATAGGCCAGATTTTCGTCCTCGCCATGAGCCCGGGCCAGCAAGGCCGCCATGCGGGCAACGCCCACACTGTGTCGAAAAAGCTCGTTCCCCAGCTTTTTTCTTAAAAAACCGATATTTCTGCATCTTCTCATTTGTATCTTCTCATGCGCTATTTCACCCGGAATGAATCGCCTCGACAACCAACTATCTTTTTCGCCAGGGAACAATGTCTTTCCTGCCTAAAAAAAAAGGCAACAGATGTTGCCTTTTTTTTCGCTCTTGCTACTGATCTTCTCTTGGTTTGGCCTCATTGACCACCAGCTGGCGGCCTTCCATCTCAAGCCCGTTCGCCTGCTCAAGAATACGTTCGGCATCTTCCTCATTCACTTCAACGAAACCGTAGCCCTTCGATCTTCCTGTTGCTCTCTCTGTTATAATGCGGCAAGCAAGTACTTCGCCGAATTGTGAAAAAGCCTGCTGGAGTTCGTCTTCGGTTGTCGACCAAGGAATATTCCCCACGTAAAATGTTTTTACCACTTGAGAAGCTCACCTCCTTAGGAACTTTCGACGGTCACATCAGCATATTGTTGACGACAATGGACACGCCGACGGTAACATATTACCTCTTACCTTAACTTATTATGAAAAATCAAGAGGAAAAATATACTTTTCTATCAATATTTTTCCCTCGATAAAGACCATACTTGTATATATAGTTCTCCACCGAGCCGGTGGTAAGATATTTGACCGTTTTGCCGGATCTGACCCTTTCCCTGATAAAAGTGGAAGATACCGCCATGGCCGGGTTCTCCAGCAGATGCACTCTTTTACGCACATGGGGGTAATGAGACGCCAGCCTTTCATACAACTTCTCCAGGGAATAACCCGGGCGGGAGGCGGCAATGAACGTGCAGGTATCGAGCAATTCCTCGAATTCTGCCCAGGCCGGAATTTCCAGGATAGCGTCTGCTCCGGTAATAAAAAACAGATCAACGTTCTTGCCAAAGATCTCCCGATAATAACGGACAGTTTCAATTGTATATGAAGGTTTATTTTTGTCAATCTCGAAGCGGGAAACCTCGAAAGAGGGGTTGTCAGTTACAGCCAGAACGGTCATCATGTATCTGTGTTCGGGATCGCTTGTCAGTTCATCTTCCTTGTGCGGGGGCCAGCCGGCAGGAATAAAAATGACCTTGCTCAAATCATACTGCTGGCGTGCTTCCTCCGCCGCCACGAGGTGGCCGATATGAATTGGGTCGAAAGTGCCGCCCATCAAGCCGATGTTCAATTCATTTACCTCCCCAACCATATTTTCATCATGGATCCCCGACATCTACCATCCATCAAATCAAAAAGGAAATTCAGTCCCTTCTCCCTCATCATCGAAAATAAATTCATGTTCGGCGATGATAACCGTGTCCCCCCGGCATACGCCCCTGCTGCGCAGCAGATGATCGAGGCCGATGCGTTTACAGTAGCGCCGGAATCTGCGTGTGGCTTCTTCATTCTCGAAATCGGTGCGGAGGGCGAGCCTTTCTATCCCTTCACCCCGCACACGATAAATATCCCCCTTCTTGAAAACCTGCAACCCGCCCCCGTCCGGTGGTGCCCCCGGCTTCAGGACCACTGTTTTCACGGGGCCTTCCGCGGCCTTGCTTCTTTCTTTCCGCCGGGCGTTTACTTTCAGGGCGAGGTGTTTTATCAATGCATCCACTCCCTCGCCGGTAGCCGCGGAAATCCCCCGGATTTCCATTTCCGGCGCCCCGTCACCTTCCGCGTTCCTCTCATTTCTGCTGCGCCGATGCAATTCATGTCGCAACTTTTCCAGCCGTTCCCGGCCCCCCGGCAGGTCAACCTTGTTGCCCACAACTACCTGCGGTTTGCGAGACAGTTCCGGGCTGTACAACGCTATCTCCCTGTTGAGCAGATCGTAACGTTTCAGCGGGTCACTGCCCGCCATCTCCGACACATCGATCAGATGAAGAAGAATCAGGCTTCTTTCGGCATGGCGCAAAAAAAGGTCACCCCGGCCTGCCCCCTCGTGTGCCCCTTCGATCAAACCCGGAAGGTCAACGGCCACGAAACTGCTGCCTTCCCCCACTCTGACCACTCCCAGATGGGGGGTCAAGGTGGTAAAGGGGTAATCCGCTATCCGGGGACGGGCAGCGGAAATTCTGGTCAGCAGGGTTGATTTACCGACGTTGGGGAAACCGACCAACGCCACATCGGCGATGAGCTTCAGTTCCAGCAACACCGTCCGGCTAACGCCGGGTTCCCCTTTTTCATACAGGCGCGGCGTTCTTCTTCTGGAGCTTGCAAAATGGCGGTTCCCGTATCCCCCGCGGCCCCCTTCCGCCACCGTTATCTTCGCACCGGGAGAAACGAGGTCGGCAAGAACTGTACCACCTTCGTCACGTACCACCGTGCCGGCAGGTACAGGAATAACCAGGTCTTCCCCCCTGTGCCCCTGGCGGTTCCGTCGGCCGCCCTTGCCGCCGGAAGGTGCCTTCCAGTGGCGGCGGTAACGGAAATCAAGCAGGGTATGCAGGGCATCGGTCGCTTCGAGAATCACCGCCCCGCCCCTGCCGCCATTGCCTCCATCGGGACCACCGTGCGGCACATGCTTTTCCCGCCGGAAGGAGAGCGCCCCGTCTCCTCCCCGGCCACCGCTTACCTCTATGGACACCTCATCCAGGAACATACCCGCCTCCAGCCTGAAAGGACAGCAGTAACAAAGAAGGCTGGCCCTCTGCCAGCCCTTGGAAAAACCGAGATGATTTCATGTTATGCTTCCAGTTGTTCTTCGGGATAAACGCTCACCTGCTTGCGGGCCCGGTTGTTGACTTCATAGACAACACGCCCGTCAACCAGAGCAAAGAGGGTGTCATCCCTGCCACGGCCCACATTCCGGCCGGGATGAAAACGTGTACCCCGCTGACGGATGAGAATACTGCCGGCGCTTACAATCTGGTCGCCGTACCTTTTGACTCCCAACCGTTTGGCGTTGCTATCCCGTCCATTTCGGGAGCTGCCGACACCTTTTTTATGAGCAAATAATTGCAAATCCATCTTGCGCATCATCTTCTATCACCTCCATCAAACCGAATATCTATTTCCGGTCAGAAATCTTCACATGGCGGGGATAAGCCTCCGCCGTCTCTCTCAACCCTAGGGCCATCGTTTCCAGGAGCAGGCCGACATCATGGAGCTGCGCAGTAGCCAGCCCTCCGGGCAACCGGCATTCGAGATAACCGTCTGCCTTTTTGACCGAAGGTTTTACCCCCACGACTTCCTCGATACCGAGGATCGCCGCCTGGGCCAGGGCGGATACCGCCGCGCAGACGATATCTTCCCCCGCAGGGGCAAAAACGGCATGCCCTTCAACGGTAAACTCTTTGATATGGCCCCGGGAATCCCTCCGAAAAGTTACCTTGATCATGAACTTGATTGCTCGTCGAAATCGATCTTTTCCACAAGAACACGCGTATAGGGCTGCCGGTGCCCCCGTTTCCGCCGATAATTCTTTTTGGGCTTGTACTTGAAAACGATAATTTTACGGGCCCTGCCCTGGCGCTCCACGCGCCCCTTCACACGGCATCCCTCCAGAAAGGGGCTCCCCACCTTGAGGGTATCGGCATCCTTGAGCATCAGCACATTCTCGAAGACCACCTCTTCTCCCTCGGCCAGGGGAAGTTTTTCCACTTCCACGGTATCCCCCTCGGAGACACGATATTGTTTTCCGCCGGACTCGATGATGGCAAACATACTGAAAATGATTCCTCCTTTGGAGAAGGGCTCGCTGACAAAAGGCAGCCATGATGAGCTTTGAAGCCTTTGTCAAGCGGCAAGTAACAACGCATATTTTAACATGCACGCTGCTTTGTTGTCAAATTTTACACCAACCCAATCCAACCCAACCCAACCCGGGTGGGAGCATTCGTGTGGTGACGACTCATACTTACTGCTTCGGCCACGGCAATGATGCGGGGCCAATTTGCGAAGTCAACGGAAGAACAGATACCGAAGGCCCGCCCACAGGAGTGGTTTTTGACAAAGAAAAAGGGCTTCCCGGCCCGCTGCCGGGCCGGAAAACCCTCTCTGCAGCTAAACGAAATGATCCGTTTCTATCGCAACTCCTACTGCCTTCTCAACTTCCTGAAGGGCATGATCATGACAGCACCGATCAGGGTCAGAAGACCACCGAGCAGCATGAAAGGCATCATCTGGCTACCTTTCTTTGACTTGGCGTCTTCTTTGGCGTCGTCTTCACCGTTTTCATCTTCACCGTTTTCATCTTCACCGTTTTCGTCTTCACCGTTTTCATCTTCACCGTTTTCGTCTTCGTCACCTTCCAAGCTTACAGAACCCTGTACAACCTCGGTAATCGTCGGTGCTTCTAACGCACCATCGGCCACGAAGAACTCATTGCTATCGTCATCGATATCAACCCAGACATTTGAATCTGTAAGTTCGGACCCTTCAATTATTTTAAATTTCAACGTAAACAGCACATTGTTTGCCTTGACAGTGAAATCTGTAGCGTTGGCAGAAGCAATGTCCAGGATACCGGGCGTGTCTGCATTTGCTGCCAAAGTACCTTTAAGGGCTTTCTGTTCCACATACTCTTCGTCATCTTCGTTGGTATATACAAGTTCCATAAAATCGGCATTGTAATTAACCATCAATTTAAGACCAGCAATTTTGACATCCGCGCTCAGGGAAAAATCAACTTCAACCTCTTCCCCGGCCTTTCCTTCCACGCTACTGATAACCAGTTTCACCGGTTCTTGCGCCGCCACGCTTGAGAACAGCAGGCCCAACACCATACAGAAAACCAGAATCATCGAAATCTTTTTCATTAAGTACCTTCCTCCTTCTATTCAGGCTTCGATATGTGAAAATCAGACACTTACTGTAATCCACACACCTCCTTTGACAGAATCGGTCCATAGTATTCTTTCGATATGAAATGATTCCAGATTCCCCATGGAATCGAACTTCACCATATAATATTCACCATGATTTTTGATAATCCTTCTTTTCATGCCTGAAAATATCTTGCTATAATAGTAAATAAATGTTAACAATCCATAATATTTTTGGCGCTTTCTAGACAATAGCCCTCTTTTTTCGACGGCGGAGCAGAACGATGATAATTACAACTCCCGCCACAATGATCACCGCCGCGCCTATAAAGTAATAATAGTGCTCGACCACGATGTCCGGTACCGCTGACAGGAGGCTCCCCGCGGCAAAGATGGTGATCTGGCCGTCATCATATTCCACGGGGATCTCGTTCCCTTCAATGTTGACCAGGCTCAGTTCTTTTATCTCCAGTGGGGACCTGCCCTTCTCTTTCAGGCGGAACGAGATATCCAGAAGGGCTCCATCGGAGGTTTTACCCTTCAGGCCGAACCAGGCGATGGAGATGGTGTCTTCCGACGACTCCAGGTTGGCGATGGGGATCAGGCCGTCGAGGAGATTTCCGGGCTTGACCTTGAGCGGCTCGACAACCCCGGGATTGTACGCCAGAACCATGTTCCCACCGGCCATCCCCTGCGGGTTCTCCACCATGATGGTTACCTTTACCGTATCACCGGCGCCCCCCCTGGCCTTGCCCACTTTCAGCAACGCCGGGCCTTCACGGGCCGTGGTTCTGTCATCACCCTTTTTTTCTGCCGGAGCCCCATCGGGAGATGAAGAATCCTTGTCGGAAGGAGCAGTTTTGGAACCCGGATCCGTACCCCGGGAAGGCCCGATCATGATACTGCCGTTTACTCCCGCCACGTCGGGGATTTTCTCGGGAACCTCGGTTGCCAGAACCATCTCTTTCAATTCGAGGATGGCCTCCCCTTCTTTTTTCAGCAAAAATTTGATCCGGATGATCTCCCCGGTTTTTTTGAGAGCCTTCGTATCTGCCCAGACAACCTTGAGGCTGTCTGCCGTATAGTCAAGATTGGGCATCAACAAAGCCCCTTCAAGCAATCCGGTTCCACTGACGCCCTTCGGCTCAACCATTCCGGGGTCATAGGAGAGGACAAATTCGCCGCCGGCGACCTCCTTGCTGTTCTTCAATTGCACGGAAACGACAATTTCCTCACCCACGGAACCTTCGGCCTTCCCCAACTCCAGGGTCGGCGAGGCCTGGGCTGCCACAGGGGGGACAAAATTGAATGGAATCAGAAGAAAGATCAGGGCAAAGACAAGCGCCGCCATTACCCCGGATACCGAATGATTTTTCCTGGTCGATCCAACCATGTTTTCCCTTCTCCCGTTTGTTTTTATTTTCAGGATTCAATATTAACAACTGCACCGATGATTGTCAAATGTTAAAACAATTAAAAAAATATAATATAAACCCTGATTCTAGCAGGGCACATCATACTTTTCCGCCCGGGCAAAAGTCCGGTTTACTTCCTTGATCTCGACATTTATTTTCTGTCCCAGGCAGTCCGCCGCACCGCTGACATCGATGACAAATCCATGGAACCTGGCAATGCCGTTTCCGGGATTGCCGATATGCGGTTCCTCGATCTGCACCTCAAGGATATCCCCCGGTTTAACCGGCAGGGCAATCTTGCTTATTTCATCCAGCGAACCGGTGGAAACGATGCGATATTTTTCCATATGGATATCCTCGTTGCCGCGCACGAAAACATATTTCCCGATTTCATTTTCCAATTTCCGCAGGTTGCTGCCTCCCGTACCGATCAACAGGGCGGCCGCTTCCGGATGTGCCTCGATCAGAACTGCCTCATTGTCCAGGGCGGGCAGCTGTTTTTTCAGCTCCTTCTCGATCCTGATCCCCACCACGATGGGGGTCAACACCCTGCCGGCCCCATCACAGTAGGGGCAGGGCTGCTGGAGGAAGGCAGCAAGATCCTGCCTCACCTTCTTGCGAGTCATCTCCACCAACCCCAGATTGGTAAGCCCGAGGATATAGGTGCGCATACGGTCATTCTTGAAAGAGGCACTCAACCTGTCCAGTACCTTCTGGCGGTGTTCCTCGGTCTCCATATCGATAAAGTCCACGATGATGATCCCGCCGATATCCCGCAGGCGGATCTGGTAGGCGATCTCTTCCGCCGCCTCGAGGTTGGTCCTCAACACGGTCTCGGCCAGGTTTTTCCGCCCGGTGTACCTCCCCGTGTTCACGTCTATCACGGTCAGAGCCTCGATTTCATCTATTACCAGATAGCCGCCGCATTTCAGCCAAACCTGCCTTTCAAGGGCCTTGTTGATATCTTTCTCGATGTTGTAATGGTCAAAGATGGGGTCGGGCCCCTTGTAGAGTTTGACCCTGCTCTTCAGATGCGGAGAGGTGTAGTCGAGGATCTCCAGAACCTTTTCATGTTCGTGTATATTGTCAACCATGAAGGTGTTCACATCCTCACCGAGCATGTCCCTGGCCACCCGGCAGGTAAGTGCCAGGTCCTGGTACAGGTTCGCGGGGGCGCCCTGTTCACGAAAACGTTTCTGGATGCGGCGCCACAGATTGCAGAGATATTTTATATCATGCCCGAGAAGATCCTCGTCCGCTGACTCGGCCACGGTCCTGACGATGATCCCCATACCCTCGGGCCGCATTTTTTCGGCCAGTTTTCGCAGTCTTTCTTTTTCATCGGAATCCTCGATGCGCCGCGATACGCCCACGTAACCTGCGCCGGGAACCAGCACCGCATAACGCCCGGGAATGGTAATCTGACCGGTCAGGCGGGCTCCCTTCTGGCTGAAAGGTTCCTTGGTCACCTGAACCATGATCTCTTCCCCAACGGACAGGATGTTCTCTATCGGGGGGTGGGGTTCCGTTCTTCTCTCCTCGTAATCCTGGTAAGGGCGTATATCATCCACGTAAAGGAACGCATTGCGTTCCAGGCCGATATCTACAAAGGCGGCCTCCATTCCGGGGAGGATATTGGCTACCGTCCCCTTGTAGATGTTCCCAACCACACGATGCTGCAAGGGGCGTTCAATATAGATCTCCACGAGACGGCCATTTTCCAGAACCGCCACGCGGCTCACACGATAATCGTAATTGACGATTATTTCTTTACCCAACGGTGTCATCAACTCTCTTTCCATACTTTTGAAACCTGTATTTTCATGATCATCCCCGTGAAGTTTCCAAAATGTATGCGGGGATGCGTTTTGCAATGATTATACGAGCTGTTCCCAGTGCCCCCGGCAATCGTGAAACAAAGCGCTCCGATGAATCTGCATGTGGTGAGGAAGTCTTTCCCATCCGCAGGCCGCCCCTATCATCTGAAGCAGCTCCACCGGGTGTGCACCACCACGGGACCCGGCCTGCAGAAACATTTCGATGGCTTCCGTTCCATCATCTTTCCCGGTAACCTTCAGCTCCATGATATATGGGCGTATGTCCACCCGGCGGGTGCCCTTTTTTCTTACCCTCTGCACGATCAGTTCCGTACGCTCCTTGATATCTTCGACTCCCTCATGCAAAATACCTTCAGGCAAGGGATCTCCGCCCGGCAAGGGGAAAGCAATGTAGAGAGCGGCATCGATCACCTGCATCAGGGGGGGCTCCCGGTCGGAAACTTCTTCAGCATCAATGAGTGAGAGACCCCGGGGCAGTTTCTCCCTCATCCCGGCCACGAACAAAGATGGGGGAAGGCTCTCCTTCAGGTATATCTCCGCCAACTCATGCGCCGCCGTAACACCCAGCGGCAGGGGCAGGGCGATGCTCAACCGGGGTTGGGGATTGAAGCCGCCACTGCAGGCGACGGGTATATTTGCCCTTCTTGCCGCCCGCTGTAGCAGCCGTATCATATCCAGATGTGAAATGTATTTTATGTCCTCCTCGCGCCTGTAACTGAACTTCAGCCGCTGTTCCATTTCAAACCAGTCCTTTCATGCAAGTGGGGGACTGCCCCGGAGTGAATCGAGCAGCCTTCAACACCGCTGTCCCTTGCATATTTCTTGTTGCGGATCACATTACCGATTTACCTATCCATATGCAGCAAACCCGTGAAACATTTATGAATCGATCACGGGCAGAATGCCGCCAATCATCGCTGTTCAAATCCCATTCAAAGATTTCCGGTATTCCTTGATCAGAAACTCTTTCTTCAACCCGGTACGCAAATGTTCCCAGGGCAGGGGGTCCTCGAGTTCATAGCGACGCAAGGCATAATCAGCGGGCGCTATCCCGGCCTCATCGAAAGCCTTCAGCCATCTGTCCATATTGAAATGATCGGACCAGTGGTCGAATTTGCAGCCCCCGGCCCATGCCCTCTCCAGCACGTCGGCCAGGCGCCGGTCGCCGCGGGAGAAAACCGCCTCCATGAAGCTCATGTCTCTGTCATGCCACTTGTATTGAACCGACCTGCCCTGCTTCAGGGAGCGGGCAAGCAACTGTTGTCTGCGATGAGTCTCCGCCGGGGTTATCTGGGGCTCCCACTGAAAAGGGGTATGAGCTTTGGGCGTGAAAGTGGAGGTGCTCACCGTCAGCCTGAGCCGCCCCCGGCACCCCAGCCGGCGGTAAAGAGCAAACATTTCCTCCACCTGCCTGGCTATGGCCAGCACATCATCATCCGTTTCCGTGGGAAGGCCGATCATATAATACAGTTTGAAGGTACGCCACCCGGCCCGGAAAGCATGTTCAAGCGCCTGGAAAAGCGATTCATCGCTGATGTTCTTGTTGATAGCCCGACGAAGCCTGAAATTTCCCGCCTCGGGGGCAAAAGTAAGACTGCCCCTGGTTTTGCCCTGCACGGCGGCAGCCAATCTGACCGAGAACGAATCCATCCTGAGCGAAGGGAGGGAAAGATTCACCCGGGGTGGCAGGGCTTCCCCCAATTCCTTGACCAGCTGCTCGATGTGCGGATAATCGCTGCTGCTCAGGGAAGCCAGGGAAAGTTCATCATAACCGGTGTTCTCGATCAAGGAGAGGGCCAATTCACGGATCTTCTCCACGGAACGGGTGCGCCGCGGACGGTAGGTAGTGCCCGCCTGGCAGAAGCGGCACCCCCGCATACAACCCCGGGATATCTCCACGATGGCTCGATCATGAACTATCTCCCGGAAAGGTACTATCGGGGCAGTTGGATGGGGGGCTTCATTCAGGTCATGAAGCAGACGTTTTTCGATCACGGAAGGCACCTGGCTGTGCGCCGGTTCAATGCCCGTAAAATTACCGGCTTCATAGCATGGCCGGTAAAATGATGGGACATAAACACCTTCGAGTTGCGCCAGTTCAAGGAGCATCTTTTTCCTGGTCAGGCCCCCGTCCCTGCCACTTCTGTAAACTTCCAACAGTTCGGGCAGAACCTCCTCGCCATCACCGACGACAAAAAGATCGAAGAACGGGGCCACGGGCTCTGGATTGAAAGCACAGACACCTCCACCGATGATCAGCGGCTCACGTTCATCGCGGTCTGCACTGCGAAGGGGAATATCGGCCAGGTCGAGCATATTCAACACGTTGGTGTAGGTCAGCTCGTACTGCAAGGAGAAACCGATGATATCAAAACTGCGTAGAGGCATGTAATTCTCGAGGGAGAAGAGCGGAATTTTCTCTTCGCGCAACAATTTTTCCATGTCAGCAGCGGGGGCAAAGACTCTCTCCGCCAACATCTCCTCCCGACTGTTGACGATGTCATAAAGGATCCGCAACCCCAGGTTGGACATACCCACCTCGTAAAGATCGGGGAAAGCAAGGGCCAATTTCAGGGCCGTATTGTGAAAATCCTTGACCACTGAATTCAGTTCATTGCCCACATAACGAGCGGGGGCAGTAACCCTGTGGAGCAAGCGTTGTATTTTTGGAGGGGGCCTATGTTCATTCAATCAATTTTCACCTTGACATGGATGGATGTGCCTTTTTCATCTTCAGATTTTGTACCGCCTTGTTAACATTATAGTTTTCCCCTGCAGTTAAAACAATACCGAAAGTTGGTTGGACCGGGTAACTGCATGTTAAACATGTATTCAATTTTGCATATGCCGGTTCAGGGGGTACGGGGAAGACCGAAACTTGGGAATAGCTTCCCCGAGTAAGATAAAACCAAAAACCAGTTTGTGTCGGTAGTAAAATGTGTACGAGGAGGGGATTCTTCGGTCGCGGCAAACTACAGCCGCTCTCTCAGAATGACAGGTAGGGCGTTTTCTTTCTCTGGCAGTAGGGTAAGGAGTATATGAGAAGGGGATTCTTCGGTCGCCCTGAAAAGCAGGGCTCCCTCAGAATGACAGTACTGGAAAAACAGTCGTGCGGAATGGCGCAATACCGGGGAAGGAGTGCGGCGACCTCCCCCCCCCTGTCATTCCGAGCAAGCGGTGTTTAACAAGAACACCAACATGAAGCTACAGAGAAAAATGATGTAGAAACGGTAACACCGGAGTGAAAAAATAGCGCCGCGAGGAATCTCGGGCAGAGTGAAACGCTGTGCTTGACGATGGCAACCATTCAGTCCATGTCGCTGACGCCAACATATCGGTACGGGGAAAAGCAGGAACCAGTTTATGCCGGTAGCAAGTCGTATTTTAGGAGGGGATTCTTCGGTCGCGGCAAATTACAGCTGCTCTCTCAGAATGACAGGTAGTACTTTTTCTTCTGGCGGTGGTAAGTGGTGAACGAGGAGGGGATTCTTCAAGCGGCTGCAGCTATCTTTTTGTGAGTAAGCGAAAAGATAAAAGCCAGGAATCAGTTTCCCTCCGTGAGTAAGTGGTATCGATGAGGATTTTCTTGGCCGCCCACTTTTTCTTACTCTTTTTTTTATATGTTGGCTGGGCGACTTGGCCGTTCATGGGCCATAGCAAAAGAACGGTTCAGGAAATGAGTGTGGTCAACAAGGGGATTCTTCGGTCGCCTGCGGCTCCCTCTGAATGGACAGGTAATACACTGTCCACATCACGTCGGCAGTCCCGTTTCGCTTCCTCGCCTTCACCGGCTATGGCAACCATTCACTCTATGTCGCTGTCGCCAACATATCGGTACGGGGAAAAGACAAAAGCCAGGAACCAGTTTATGCCAGTAGTAAAGTGTGTACGAGGAGGGGATTCTTCGGTCGCCCCAAAAAGCAGGGCTCCCTCAGAATGACAGTACTAGAAAGACAGTCGCCGGAATGGCGCAATACCGGGGAAGGAGTGCGGCGACATCTCCCCCTCCCTGTCATTCCGAGCAAGCGGTGTTTAACAAGAACACCAACATAAAAGCTATAGAGAAAAATGATGTAGAAACGATAACACCGGAGTGAAAAAATAGCGCCGCGAGGAATCTGACAGGTATGGCGTTTTCTTTCTCTGGCAGTAGGGTAAGGGGTACATGAGAAGGGGATTCTACGGCCGCCTGCGGCGACATCTCCCCCTCCCTGTCATTCCGAGCAAGCGGTGTTTAACAAGAACATCAACATGAAGCCATGGAGAAAAATGATGTAGAAACGGTAACACCGGAGTGAAAGAATAGCGCCGCGAGGAATCTCGGGCAGAGGCAGGCGCTGTGCTTGACGATGGCAACCATTCACTCCATGTCGCTGTCGCCAACATATCCGGTACAGGAAAAGATAAAAGCCAGGAACCAGTTTATGCCAGTAGTAAAGTGTGTTCGAGGAGTGGATTCTTCGGTCGCGGCAAACTACAGCCGCTCCCTCAGAATGACAGTACTGGAAAAACAGTCGTGCGGAATGACACAATACCAGGGAACAAATGGGGCTCACCCGGAATGACACAATGCACCACTGTAAAGTTTATTTAACTTGACTAACAGTCCACTGCTTATATAATATTTTAGAAGAATTGTCCAAACAATCATAATAGCCAAGGAGAAACAAGAGATATCATGCCCCTGGATACACCCGGGAAAAAGGGAAAAAGAGGGATCAGATTCCAGAAAAAAACCAGAACGAGCGCGGGAATTGCACTCTTGATCGTGGGGATCCTCCTGCTGGCAAGTCCCTGGCTGACCGATCTTTATACCAATTGGCTACAAGGCAGATTGCTGCAGGAATACGAGGGGGCCTTCGACGAACTGCCCGGTATAGATCTCCTCCCCGCCGAGGGTGCACCGACCGGTTTTGACCATGTGATCCTGAAGGTTCCCTCGATCGAACTGGAAGCAGCGGTCATCGCTCCGCCCACCACTATCGAGGAATTGGACAGATTGAACCGCAAGGGGCCTGTTTTTTTCAGAAGTTCGGCCGTGCCCGGAGCAAGGGAAACCGTGGCCATCATTGCCCACCGCAATGTTTACGGCGGCCATTTCAAGAATATCCATCACATTGCTGAAGGCGACAGGATATATCTGGATACACCGCAACGCAATTATATCTATTCGTTTACCGAATCGGTAATCGTCGACATAAATGATGACGACAAGATGGGAGAGATCTTTGAAGTGGAACCGGAAAATCATCGGTTACTGCTGACCACCTGTGAACACATGGGCAAGAATCCCCATTGGGACACGCCCTACCGCCTGATAGTGGCCGCCAACCTGGAGGAAGTGGAATACAAGCTGGAATAACCCAACGCCCCGCGAACTGCAAGCGGGATGATCATTCCCCATGCCCGAGGACCTTCTTCACGGGCAGATCGACCCCTTTCTCCATCGCCATCTCGACCAGATAGCCCTCGGCAATCTCCCCCTTCAACTTTTTCGAATCCTGTTCCATGACCCGGACCAGGTGATAGCGATGGGGGGAAAAAAGCTTGAACACATCCAGCAATCTGGTATTCTCGCTGACGATGATCTGCTCCCCCTTGAGGCCGCCCCGTCGCTGCATCTCCCGTTCCTTGGCCCCCAGGGAACGGAGAAACACATACACGGCCAGATTCTGTTCCGCGGATGCGGCCAGAAAAATAAAAACGGCCACCAGCAGGATGGTGATGTTGAAATGACCGTAGAACCAGGCCGCCAGGCCCCCGGCAAAGATGAAGACGGCCAGAACTTTCCCCAGACGGGCCGCTATCTCCGTTGCCCTCCGGTAATTGAAGTGGGGCACCAGGGACGAACGCAGTATTTTACCGCCGTCAAGCGGCAGGGCGGGGATGAGATTGAAGAAAGCAAGGACCAGATTGGCCCGGATAAAAAACAGAACCATCTCTTCATTGAGGGGGCCCAGATAATAACTGTTGGCATAGAAGATCATGGCAATTCCGGTAAACAGAAAATTGGCCAGCGGGCCGGCCCAGGCAATGCGCCTTTCCGTTTCCGGTTCTATCTCCAGCAATCCTTCCATGCGCGCCACGCTACCGAAAGGATATATCTCTATTTCCTGGGCGGCGATACCAAAGCCGCGAGCAACGATAACATGGGCAAATTCATGTACGGAGATGCAGATAAAAAAAACAAGCACTTCCTTGAGGCGCCCGCTGATCGCAAAATAGATCAGAAATAGAAAAAAATAAGGGTTGATCTTCAGTTTGATGCCATGCAGCGACAATGATCCGCTCCTTTTTCTTCAAGACGCGCTGTCAAGCCCCGGGCTCCTCCTCATCGGGTGCAAGATGGCGAAGCAGAAGCAGGGGGTCCTGTGGACGCCCATCAAGATGCAACTCGAAATGCAGGTGCGGGCTTTCCCACAACCGGGCGGACCCGAGCATGCCGAGGACCTGAGCCGCCTCCACCCTGTCCCCCACCTTTACCTTCGTTTCAACAACCCCCTCGTAAAGCGTTGCCCATCCCTCATCATGCTGCAGGGCAATGCAGGTTTCTCCCCCCTCTTCTTCAACCATAGTTACTTCCCCCGGCAGAACGGCTCTCACCAGGGTACCGCTCTCTGCCAGCAGGTCCAGACCGTAATGCATCTCCTCCTTGCCACTGGCAGGGTTCTCCCTCAGGCCAAATCCGCTTTGCAGCGTCCCGTTTATCGGCAGCAGGATATCATTCCCGTCGTTGTGCAGAAATGGTACCCGTTTCAATACCTCGTCGATACGGACCTGCCTTATTGCCGGAATCACATTTTCCTGCATGTAGCCAAGGTCCATATCCCAGTTGACGATATAACGGGCTCCATCGAGTACCCTGGCACTCCAGCTCCACCCCATCTTTCCGGATATCCCCAGCAGAAGCAGAAGCACCAGCGCCACGGCCATCTTCAAATAAAAATGTCGGTTCATGCTCTTCAGAAAACCCAGGGAAAAACTGAGAAAGAAAAATTTTTTTTCCTTTTCTGGAACAGATCCACCCGATGACGGACCGGCCTTTCCCTGTTCAGAAAGGCGTTTGTTCAATCGTGCCCGCAACACCGAAACCGGTGCACTCCGACGTCTTCTGGCCACGATCCATGACCCCCTGTTTGTCCATTTTTCTTTAATATATATGGTGGACAAACCTTTTTTATGCATTGGACATATACGAAGGATTCTAGAATTGGATCTTCTGGCGGCGCATACCGATATTGAGGACCAGGCCTATGGCCAGAAAGTTGATCAGAAGGGAGTTACCCCCGTAGCTGATAAAGGGGAGGGGCAGTCCGGTGACGGGCATGATCCCGATGGTCATGCCGATATTCACCAGCACGTGAAAGGAAAACATGATCGCCACACCGCTGCAGAAGAGGGAACCAAAGATATCCTTGGACTGCGAACCGATCCACAGGATACGGTAGATCAGCAGGAAAAAAAGGAGAAGAAGCCCCATGGCGCCGACAAACCCCAGCTCTTCCCCCAGAACGGCAAAGATAAAGTCGGTATGCTGCGCGGGCAGGTAATTGAGACGTACCTGGGTTCCCTCGAAGAGGCCCTTGCCCCATATCGACCCCGAACCAACCGCGATTATGGACTGCATCAACTGGTAACCGTCGCCGAGCGGGTCCATCTCCGGATTGAGGAAGATCATCAACCGGTTTTTCTGATAATCGGCAAGGAATTTCCACAGTACAGGAAAGACGGCTACCCCGCTGACGAGCATGTAAAACAGGTATTTCAAGTTGATTCCGGCCACGAACAGCAGGCCCAGAAGGATGGCTACAATAACCATCGCCGTGCCCAGATCGGGCTGCAGGAATATCAGCACCATCAGGACAGCGGTGTAAATCAACGCAGGAATCGAGGCGGAAAAACGCTTGCCCAGCTGCCCCTCTTTTTCCGACAACAGGCGGGCCAGGAGAAGAATGAGGGCAAATTTGGCATATTCGGATGGTTGGATGTCAACAAAGCCAAGGTCGATCCAGCGCTTCACGTTGTCTCCCCGCCCCAGTGCCAGCACGGCCACGAGCAAGGCGATATTGATGAAATAGATATAGCGTGCCCACGACGAGAAGTTGGCATAATCGATCAGGGAAATCAAGATGATCCCTGCCAGACCCGCACCCAGCCAGATAGCCTGCCGTTTTACAAAGAGAAGGGGATCTTCCAGTCCCATGACCCGGGTAGCACTGTAAATGACCAGCAAGCCATAAATCGAAAGGGCCAGTGTGACAAGAAAAAGATAAATATCAAAGTTCTTGTACAATCTCCTGTTAGGCAGGGTCTTCCACCCCCTCTCGAAGGTCGCGGAAATAATACTCAAATATCTCCTGGGCAACCGGAGTCCCGCTCAGCGCACCGTACTCCCCGTACTCCACGACCACGGCAAGGGCAATAACTGGATTCTCGCAAGGAGCGTAGCATACGAAAATACTATGGGCAGGGATATTTCTGTCCGACGACACCTGCGCGGAACCAGTCTTGGCCGCCACGGTGACAGGCAAGCCACGTAAAGGATAGTACGCTGTCCCACCGGGCTGGGTAACCTGGTACATCCCCTTCTGGATGATCTTGAAGGTTTCCGCCGATATGTCCGCTTTGTGTACAATCTCCGGCCGGCTCTGCAGGATCACCTCTCCATCGCCGTCAACCACCCTGTCAACCATGTATGGACGGTAATGGGTGCCCCCGTTGGCAAGGATAGAAGTGTAAACAGCCAGCTGCAATGGAGTAAAACTGTGGTACGTCTGCCCGATGGCCGCACTCATCGTCTCCGCCTCGTACCACCGCTCCCCGAAGTTGGCCAATTTGTATTCCCGGCTAGCTACAACTCCTTCCACTTCACCCGATATGTCGGTCAGCCCCGTATATTTACCCAACCCCAGTTCGCGGCTGTAATAGGCAAGCGAGTCTATGCCCGCTGCCAATCCCGCACGATAGAAATAAATATTGCAGGAAGCCGCCAGTGCCCGGTAAAAACTGATGTTGCCATGAACACTGTGGCAGGCCTTTGTGTCCCCCACCGCCGATAGTTTTCCACCGCAGTGATATACCGTCCGGTCGTTTATCTTGCCGGTCTCCATGGCCGCCGCCGCGGTTACCATCTTGTAAGTGGAACCCACGGGATAGGTGCCTTTGATCGCGTAGTTGATCAGGGGCCTGCGGGGGTCATCAACCAGCTCGCCGTATTCTTCCCTGACCGTATTGGGATCGTACGAAGGATAACTGACCATGGCCAGAATGGCTCCATCACGAGGATCGATGGCCACCACGGAACCGCGCTGCGTATATCTGTTCCCTTTCTGGCGCAGGGCATTGATTCTTGTTTCCAGGGCATCCATCGCCGCCTGCTGCAACCCCATGTCCAGGGTCAGATGCAGATCATAGCCGGGAACCGGGTCACGGCGATCCAGAAACTCTATGGGCTGCCCCAGCGAATTGGTCTCCACCAGCTGTTCGCCATCCTGCCCGCGAAGATAGGGTTCCCATGCTTTTTCCAGCGCATCCTGACCGACCAGGTCGCCCTCGCGGTAATCATAACCCTCGTCCTTCCACTTCTCCGCCAGGTGCTCATCGATGGAAGCCTTGCTGAGATAACCAAGGAAATGCGCCCCCAAATCCCGGTAGGGATAGAACCTTATGGGCTGAACTTCGATGTTGACCCCCTGCAGTTTCCAGCTATTTTCTGCAATTTTGGCCACAGCTTCGTAGCTGATGTCACTTTTCAGATGGATGGGCAGATAACGGGTATAACGGTTCTTGTAGATTTCTTCCTCTATCTGTTCTTCGTCCATCTCCAGCAGTTCGGCAAGAAGACCTATGGTCTGTTCGTCGTACCCCTTGTCCATATCCACCAGGTAAACCCCGTAGCCAGGCTTGTTGGTAACGACAAGGTTGCCATTCCGGTCGACAATCTTCCCCCGCGGAGCCGGGATGGGCAACTTGGCATAGCGATTTTTCTCCGCGCGGAACATGTAATAGTCGTGCTGATAAACCTGCAAATAGGCAAGCCTGGCCACCAGGGCAATAAAGATACAGATGACAATTACAAGGAGTCCTCTTAGGCGGAGATAGATGACCTTGTTGATGCTCATGAAATTCTCCTAATCCTCGGCACTGAGAATATTTTTTTCACGTAACAACCAGAACAGGAATGGATACAGAACCAACGCTAACAATGAATTGTATGCCGCCCTTATCGCAAATTGCTTGAACATGATCCACTCAAAGTTTAACGCACCACCGAAGAGATAAACAAGGGCAAAAACAAGAAACTCATGGATAATGGTTCCGGTGAAAACCAACATCAGCGCATTGGAAACCCGGCTGCGATAAATTTCCCGGCCGACAAGCCCGGCTGCAAAACCAAGCAGCATCTTGGGGAGGGCGAAAATCCCCAGGGTATGCACAAAAACCAGATCTTGCATGAGGCCAAGGCAGAGGCCGATGGCCGCCCCCTTTTTTTCCCTGAGCAGAAAACCGACAATAACGACGATGATCAGCAGAACGTCGGGTTGATACTGGCCAACAAGAAAAAAAGAAAAAAATGACCCCTGCGCCAGAATAACGAAAAGGGATACCACCGCCAGTAAAATATAGAATAACATCAAATCCCCCGGGTTTCGTTTTATTTCGAGATTATGATCAGAACCTCTTCGATACGGTTGAAGTTCACGGCAGGAATAACAACGGCCATCTTGACCAGACCTGATTGATCCACATCGACCTCTTCCACGGTGCCGATGATGATATTTTTGGGAAAGACACCGCCCAGGCCCGAGGTAATGATCTGATCCCCGGGCAGTATATTGGCCTCCAGGGGAATATTGGTGAACTTGAGACGGGCATTATCCCTGGAATAGCCCTCGATAATCCCCATCACCCCGGGGTCCCGGGAGCGCTGAACCATGGCGCTGGCAGGCAAGCGCGAGTCAGTCAGAAGAATGGCCTGACAGGAATGGCGGGATACGGAAGATACCATCCCTACCAGCCCCTGGGGGGAGACCACCGCCATCTCCTGCTCAACCCCATCAACAGAGCCACGATTCAAGGTAATGGTGTTGAACCACTGGCTCGGATCACGGCTGACCACCCTTGCAGCCACCATCTCCATGGGGCTCTTTTCCCGAAAATCCAACATCTCTTTCAGACGATAATTTTCTTTCTGCAGTTCCGTGATCAGGGAAGACTGTTCCTGGTAAACAGCAAATTCTTCTTTTAACTTCTCATTCTCGGCTTTTATCTCGTGGTGGAAAAATACCGCATCAAAAAGTGACTGAACATTTTGACCCAGGGAAGCGAAAAAACTCTGGACCGGTATCATCAGGGCAGACAGCGTGTCTTTAACGGTGCCCAGGCGATTTGAATCATCACCGGTATAGTTGATAAGGGCGAGCAGCAACAACATCGTTATCAGAAGCACCCAGTATTTTCTTCTGTTCAAAACTGATATGACACATCCTTCTATACCTTTGATACCTGCATCTGCAAAACCGTTTACAGATTGCAAATATAGATATGAGAATCGGGCACTTGCATGTATTTCAGATATTCCTGCGGCTGATCATCGATATACGTCTCAACAGATCCAGCTCCGACAAAGCTTTACCGGCACCCAGAACGGCGCAGTCACCCGGATCCTCGGCCACGAATATGGGCATCCCCGTTTCCTCGGAAACAAGTTGATCAAAACCATGCAAGAAAGCGCCGCCACCCGCCATGACAACCCCCTTGTCCATGATATCGGCTGCCAGCTCCGGAGGTGTTTTTTCCAGGGTGATGCGTATAGCATCAAGAATTGCTTCCACAGGTTCCGCCAGTGCTTCCTTCACCTCAGCGGAACTGATCGACAAAGTGCGCGGGAGACCGGAGACCATGTCCCGTCCACGTACATCCATTTTCAGATCTTCTTCCCGGTCATATGCGGTCCCCACCCTGATCTTCACCTCTTCCGCCGTACGCTCACCGATCATCAAATTATATTGCTTGCGCACGAATTGAATGACCGCCTCATCCATCTCGTCACCACCTACACGAACGGACATGCTGGTGACAATGCCGCCAAGAGATATGACCGCAACTTCGGAAGTGCCCCCGCCTATATCCACGATCATGCTACCGGTGGGTTCGTCCACGGGAAGGCCCGCCCCGATAGCTGCAGCCATCGGTTCCTCGATAAGGAAAGCTTCGCGGGCACCGGCCTGATGGGTGGCATCGAGCACCGCCCTTTTCTCAACCTCCGTCACCCCCGAGGGTACACAGACAACAACCTGGGGTTTCAGGATACTCCTGCGGCGATATGCTTTGCCGATGAAGTGGCGGAGCATCGCCTGGGTGATGTCAAAATCGGCGATCACACCGTCGCGCATCGGCCGGATGGCGACGATATTTCCAGGTGTTCGACCGATCATCAGCCGGGCTTCCTCGCCAACAGCCAGAATGCTGTTGTTGTCTTTTCGTATGGCCACAACTGACGGTTCGCGTAATACGATACCTTTCCCCTTTACATATACAAGTGTATTAGCCGTGCCCAGATCTATCCCCATATCACGAGAAAAACTGCCAAATATCATCGTGTTACGCTTCTCCTTTCGTCAGCAACCGCATTTTGATAACTGCTAATAATATTTACCTAAATGGCATCAAATACTATTACCCTTGCAACTCAATCAATTATAGCAAACTTTTCGGCCCTTTGTAATAATAGAATTTCTTCCTGCAATAAAATTTTCCTTCCTTTTTCGCCCCAAAACGATTATATCAATCCTTTTTCCTTGAAGCTAAGGAAGCAACCGTCCCCGATGATGACATGGTCCCTGACTTCTATACCCAGCAATTTGCCGCTCTCGACCAACCTCTGCGTCACGGCCAGATCCTCCTGGCTAGGTGTCGGGTCACCGCTGGGATGGTTATGTACGAGTATCACCGAGGCTGCGCTTTTCTTGAGCGGGGCAATGAACGCCTCCCTGGGGTGGACAATCGACGCATTCAAACTTCCCACGGAGATCTCTTCCTTGGAAATAACCCTGTTCTTTGTGTTCAACAGGAGTAGTTTAAAATACTCTTTCTTGCGATAACGCAATTCCTCCATGAACAGGTCGGCCACATGGCGAGGTGAAGTGATGACAGTTTCCTGATCATATGATGAGGTCGATACCCTCCGTCCCAGCTCCAGGGCAGCCTTGATCTGAACGGCCTTGGCCGGGCCGATCCCCTTGAAAGTCTGCAATTCCTCGAGAGACAGATCGGGCAGATGGCGCAACCCTCCTGCCCGGGAAATGAGGCGTTCGGCCAGGTGAACAGCCGACTCCTGCATGTTGCCTGTCCTCAAGATCACGGCGATCAGTTCGGCGTTTGAAAGCGCGCCCGCCCCCGACCGGAGCATTTTCTCGCGGGGCTTCTCCTCATCAGGCAGATCCCTGATCATCAATCTGGTGCCATCCGTCATTTTACATGCCTCCTCCCATCCTTCTCCGCGGAACAGAAAAGGATAGCATTTTTTACAATTGACTGAAGGAGGCTGATGGTATAGAAAGCAAGGGATACGGTGCCATTCCGGCACCGCTTTGATATCTACTGCCAATCAGGATCCGTAGCACTCCTTGAAAATAACCATTACCCGCACGCATCCGCACGTCAGGCGTCACTGAAACTGTCTGCAAGGTCAGAAAGGTTTGATGCCCCATCGGGCCAGATGACGGTAGACCAGACCCAGTGGAAGTCCCATCACGTTGAAATAGCAACCTTCCAGACGCTCAACAAACACGGATGCAAAACCCTGGATACCGTAGGCCCCGGCTTTGTCCATGGGCTCCCCGCTGCGAACATAATGCAATATCTCTTCCTCGTCAAGGTCGCGCCACCACACTTCAGTACAGAGGTGATCGGTAACGCTACTCCATTCACCCGCGGCGTCGACCAGGGCAATTCCGGTGATAACTTCATGCCGGCGTCCACTGAGCAACTTCAAACTGGCAATCGCCTCGTCTTCGTCGACAGGTTTGCCCAGAGTCTTTCCGTCGCAACAGACGACCGTGTCGGCTCCAAGGATAGCCCCCCGGTCGAATGACGGGGCCACCGAAAGCGATTTTTTCAATGCCAGCGATTCCACCCCCGCCGAGGGAAGACCCTCCCCCACCTCTTCCCTCGCATTGCCCGGGCATACCTCGAAGGTATAGCCAACCTGTTCCAGCAGTTCTGCCCTTCTTGGAGAAGCCGAAGCCAGTATCAATGGTCGCAACCTGGAACAACTCCCCTTTCAGGCCTTGAGCAGGCCAAGCCTGTCCCTGGTGATATTTTCCAGATAGGTAGTGGCAATTCCGGTCAACAGGCCGGTCGGAATGGCCACCAGCACCAGGAGGGGAAAATATCCCCGGAAAAGGACAGCGTTCTTCATGATTGCAGCAGCGACGGTCAGCTGGGTGAGATTGTGAAAGACGGCCCCGATGATGCTGATCGAAACTGCCGAAATACTGCCACGGCGCAACAACGGGATGAACAGGGCCATGGCCACACAACTGACAAGGGACGCCAGAAAACTCAACCAGAACCCGAAACCCATGAAACTGCCGATCAACAAACTTCCCAGTATGCTCCTTCCCGCGGCAATGATCAGACCACTGCGCAGGCCATACAGGAGCAGGGCCAGCAGAGTGATGATGTTGGCCAGGCCGATCTTGGCCCCCGGCACGGGGATGGGCAACGGAACAAGATTTTCCACAAAATGAATGGCCACCGCAAAAGTTAACAGCATCGCCAGGTTCGTTATTTTGACTGTATTCTTCAAATCCTGTCACATCCGGTCAAAAAATGTAAGTGGTCAACAAAATGGTCCCTCGAAACTATATATTTGTCGTCAAGGCTGTTTTCCCTTCAAAAATACAATTTATCTGTAAATTTTATCTACAATTTCCTTATTACGGTCACTGACCGGAAAATTCCGGATCAATTTTCAGCCTCCCCTCGAGCCCGGAAGTATAGCTGACTTTCATTTCCGGCAGAACGAGGAAGACTTCCACCCCGGGTAGCCGCTCCGCAAGTTCCATACCCCTGGCCGGACCGAGTACAAAAATGGCAGTTGATAGGGCATCCGCGGTCACGGCCTCGGGGGCGACAACCGTCACGCTGAGCAACTCACCAGCCGGAAAGCCGGTGGATGGATCAAGTAGATGATGATAACGTTTTCCGCCCTCTTCGAAGTAGCGTTCATAATCGCCGGAGGTGACGATCGCTGAACTGTCGAGCATGATCCCGGCCATGATACCGTTCCCTTCCATTTCCGAGGCGCGGGGATGAAGCAGACCAACATTCCACGGTTCGCCGCCAGGTTTGCCGCCTGTAACTTTTATATCTCCGCCGGCATTCAGAAAAGCATGGGCAATCCCCTCGCTCTTCAGCACATCGATTCCCCGGTCCACGATATATCCCTTGGCGATGGCACCCAGGTCAAGAACCATCCCTTCCAGGGGAAGAAATACCTCGCCAACGTCATGGTCTATATCCAACAACCTGTAATCCACCAGGGAGAGGTTCTTCCTGAGCAGGCCATCCGGTGGCACAGAAGTACGCCCATCAAGAAAACCCCAGCTATCCATCAGGGGGCCGATGGTGATATCAAAACATCCTTCACTCAGGGCAGCATAATGAAGTGCCTCCTCTATCAGTTCCAGCGTTTGCGGATCCACACGTACCGGCCTTTTACCGGCATTTTCGTTTATTCTGCAGATATCGCTTCCATCAAGATTCCGACTGAACAGGTTTTCCAGCCTCTCCATCTCCGCAAAAACTTCACGGGCCACGGCATCGGCCCTTCCGGCCCCTTCCCCGGTGTAGAACGTTAGATTGACATCGGTATCCATGAGTAAACGGTCATATGAATACTTCCGGGGCTGATTGCCAAACCAGGAACGGGGATCAACGCCGGCGATACCCAGGAGGGTGGCAAGGACAATGATGATCACCACTACCGTAACAATGATGGAGGGTAACAATGATTTTCCGGAAACATGATCCTTTGATCTTGCAGTTGATTTCAAGTTTACACTCCCACTACAAAACAGATTGCGTCCATCGGAAAACAGGATCTCTCCGGATTTTAGCATACCTGTGCAAAAATTCAATACCGGGCCGCATTCAGCCACCACCGACTTGCCATCCCCATTTTTTGTGAAACAGCAAGGTGCAAGGCAGACAAAATATTACAATCAGGATGCAACCGGGAGTAAGATAAATTGGAGAGGTCATCTGGAACGGGGATCTTTATTGATGGACTTTTGCTTTTCTGATCCGGATGGTTCCGGGTTTGCAAACCTGAATGCATTCACCGCAATCAGTGCATTTTTCCACATCGATGACCGGCAGGTTGTCCACAAAGCTTATTGCTTCCTCGGGGCATGCCTTGATGCAGGCACGGCAGGCGATACAACCCACCGCACACGCTTCTTTGACTTTTTTTCCGCGATCAGTCGAACTGCACAGAACCAGGCCTCCGCTGTAGTCCCTGGGTATCATGTCGATGATACCCCGTGGACAGACATCCTGGCACAAGCCGCACCCGAGACATTTTTCTTCATCAACCAGGGGCAGGCCGTCCTCACCCATGGTTATGGCCCCAAACGGGCAAACCTGCACGCAGGTACCCAGACCGAGACATCCGTAGGGGCAATTTTTGAAACCGTCCCACATTTTTTCGGCCAGACGGCAATCAACAGCACCGCCATATATAAATTTATCCCCGGCATGCTCATGACTCCCCGCACACCTGACGACCGCCACGAGCGGAACCGTTTCCTGGCATTCCAGGCAGAGTATCTCGGCAATCTGATCTGCCACTTCCTTGCCACCCGGGATGCATGAAGTGAGTTCGCATTCCCCGGCGGCCACCTTTTCCGCAAAATTGCTACATCCGGCACATCCGCAGGCACCGCAATTGGCGCCGGGCAATATTTCCTCGATGGATTCGATCCTCTCATCCACTTCGATGGCAAATACCTGTGCAGCCCAGGCCAGCAGCAGCCCGAAAACGGCACCCATTCCTCCCAGCATAACAGTCGCATATACGAGTTCCACCTGTTTCAACTCCTTGATCCAGAAATCATGCTACAGCTTCAGCATCCCCTGAAAGCCCATGAAAGCCAGGGAAAGGATGCCGGCGGTAACGAGGGTAACAACCGTCCCGCTCAAAGCTTTGGGCAATTCCACCAGTTCCATCCGTTCGCGGATGCCAGCCATGATGATCAGCGCCAGGCCAAACCCCACCGAAGCGGCCAGTGCATAAAAAAGAGATTCTACAAAAGAAAACTCCTGGTTGATAGCCAGAATGGCGGCCCCCAACACCGCACAGTTGGTGGTTATCAGGGGCAGGAATATTCCCAATCCCTGATAAAGCACCGGGCTTAACTTCTTCATCGCCGTCTCCACCAGTTGCACCAGTGCAGCGATGATCAGGATAAAGGTGACGATCTGCATGTAAAGCAGATCGAAGGGAACCAGAATATAATAATGAACCAACCAGGTAAAGAGAGTGGCGATGATCATGACGAAAACCACGGCCATGCTCATACCCACCGCGGTCTCCATCTTCTTGGAGACACCCAGGAAAGGACAGGTTCCCAGAAATTTATTGAAAACAAAGTTTTCCACAAAAATATAGATAAAGATGATGGCCATTATCTTTCCGATGTCCACGTTCAACCCCTCCATTCAAGAGCAATTTGTGTCTATTCCAGCCCGAACCTTTCAAAAAGAGCATTTACCCCCGCAAGCATCAACCCAAGAACCAGAAAAGCTCCCGGCGGCAGGGCCAGAATACCCATGGGTTGAAATATCGGCCCGGTTACGGCAATGTCGAAAAGCGTACCCTGACCGAGTATTTCTCGTACAGCTGCCAGTATAAACAGGGCCAATGTAAAACCGATGCCGATGCCCACCCCATCAAATAAAGAACGCAGAACCGGCCTTTTGCCCGCGAAGGCCTCGGCGCGACCCAGGATGATACAGTTGACCACTATAAGAGGAATGAATATACCAAGTTGCTTGTGCAATTCAGGCTGATAGGCAGCCAGCAACATGTCGACCACGGTGACAAAGGTGGCAATAATTACTATATAGATGGGAATCCTGATGCTCTTCGGGATATAATTGCGCAGGGCCGATATGACCACATTCGAACAGATCAACACTGCCATCGTGGCCAGGCCCATGCCCACACCTCCCTTGGCCGTAACCGTGACACCAAGAACAGGGCACATCCCAAGAACCAGGCGGAAAGTCGGGTTCTCCTTGATGATGCCTCGTGTTAGATCCTGAAGATATATGTTCATCTTTTCACCCCCAAAACTTCAAATACCACCGTTACTCGGGGCTGCTGCCCGGATCAAGGCCTTTGTACAGATCGGCAGCATGGCCTGCGGCATCGCCCACGGATTGTAAAAATGCAGTGGTAGAAATGGTTGCTCCGGTCACCGTATCGATGTCCTCCCCGATAACAAACGATTCCGAGATGTTTTTTCCCGCCAGCTTTTCCAAAAATACCGGGTCTTCGATCACATCCCCGATCCCGGGTGACTCGGCGTGTTCAATCACGTGGATACCCCTGATGCAACTGTCTTTCCCGACAGCCAGATAATACTTGATCGTTCCGCCATAGCCGGCAGCATCTGCAAGAGCCATGATTCCCAGGAATTCACCTTCCTGGTCGCTGACCACATCAAACAATATTCCCCCGATCTCTTCCGTCAGGGTCTCCTCGGCTTCGGGAAAGAACTCTTGCAACAGCTCCATCTTCTGTTGCAGGGTATTGTATTCCAGCACAGGGGCAGTCAACAGATTCGCTCCTGTCAGCAACAATCCGGACAGAGCACCTACCAGGGCCAGGATGAGAGTCATCTTGACGATGTTATTCATGACGTTCCACCTCCCCGAATTTCTTGGGAACGGTATATTTGTCTATAATCGGTGTCAAGGCGTTCATGATCAGGATAGCAAAGGTGACGCCTTCGGGGAAAACCCCGAAAAGACGCACGAGCATGGTGATGGCCCCGCATCCGACGCCGAAGATTACCTTGCCCAGGCGCGTTACCGGAGAGGTAACCATATCGGTAGCCATGAAGATAGCCCCGAACATCACGCCACCGGCAAGAAGATGGAACGCACCGGTCAGATAAGCATTCCCGTAAAAACCCCCCCCCAGTGCCGCCCCCATCACAAATACGGTTCCCAGATAAAAGAAGGGAACGCGCCAGTCGATATGCCCCTTGTAAAGCAGCCAGATTCCACCCAGAATCAAGGCGACCGCCGAGGTTTCCCCCAGAGCACCGGCTACATTTCCATAGAACAGATCCCCCAGGGATATCCTGGCAACTTCCGCCTGTTCCATGGCCAGCGGGGTGGCCGAAGTGATCACATCGGCCAAAAAATCAAATGCTTTGGGGACAGGCCAGATACCTCCGGCCATGTGGGAGCTCCAGGAAACAACGAGCACGGCCCTTCCCACCAGGGCGGGGTTGAAAATGTTCTGCCCGATACCTCCATAAACCTGTTTGCCAATGATGATAGCCACGGCAGATCCGACGAGAACCATCCACCACGGAGCATTGGCCGGAAGGGTCATCGCCAGAAGCAACCCCGTTACAGCTGCACTGCCGTCACCGAAGATATCCCACTTTCTGAGAATCAGTGCTTCGGTTATCATTGCCGCGGCCATCCCCACCAACATGGTTACCAGTGCCCGGTAACCGAACAACAACACGGCTGCTGCGGCCACCGGCAGAAGAGCAGTCAGTACATCGACCATGACACTTTTGATGGAATCCACCGTGCGAATGTGCGGCGAGGAGGTAACAATCAATTTGTTACCCATCTATTTTCACTCCTATTCTGTATAGCGGCAAGTACTATTGCGATTTCCTTCTCCTGGCGGTTATTTCCGCTTTTGATACTCTGATCCATTGTGTCAATGGGCGGGAAGCCGGGCATACGTAAGCGCAGCAACCGCATTCGATACAGTCCAGAGCATGGAAGGCCTCTGCCTCTTCAAAAAGCCTTTTCTCGCTGACCGTCCCCAGAAAATTGGGTAGAAGATTCATCGGACAGGCGGCTATGCAACGTGAACATCTGATGCAGGGGCCAATCTCCCCCAACTGCACCTCCTGGTCTGTTAAAACAAGAATTCCGGAAGTGCCCTTGATCACCGGCACCGCGGTGGTGGGCAAGGAAATCCCCATCATCGGGCCTCCGGAGATCACCTTGCTGATCTTTCCAACCGTTCCTCCGCACTGTTCTATAACATCGGCAAAGGTTGTCCCTATCTTGACCATGAGATTGGATGGCTTTTTGATACCGGATCCACTCACGGTGACGACCCGTTCTATCAGGGGGGTACCATCCACAATGGCATGGGCTATGGCTGCACTGGTCCCCACATTCAGATTGACCACATTGACATCCAGCGGCAATCCACCTGACGGGACCTGCCTACCGGTAATCACCTCTATGAGCATTTTTTCCGCTCCCTGGGGATACTTGGTCGGAAGCGGAAAAACAGTGATGTTCTTTTCTCCTTTGACCGTTTCCTGCAAGGTTTTGACCGCATCCGGCTTGTTATCCTCGATGCCAATCACCCCGGTGTGCGCATTCAGAACCTTCAGCACCGCTTTCAAGCCGAGAACAACACTTTCGGGATCTTCAAGCATGATACGGTGATCGGCAGTCAGATATGGTTCGCACTCCGCCCCATTGAGGATGACGGTGTCAATTTTCTTCCCTTCCGGTGGGGAGAGCTTGACATGCGTGGGAAATGCAGCCCCTCCCATACCTACGATACCCGCCTCACGTATGATAGCCACGATTTCTTCCCCGGAGAGTTCCTCCAGCGTTTTCCGGGCAGGATTGAGCCGTTCTGCCTGCTCATCGGAACCGTTGCCTTCAATAACAATCGATTTGACCCTGCTGCCAACGGGCGTGTAATCTGGACCCACGGAAACCACTTTCCCGCCAATACTGGCGTGAACTGGAGCCGAAACAAACCCTTCACTCTCCGCGATCTTCTGCCCCTTTTTGACCTCATCCCCCACCTCGACCAGGGGTTCGCAAGGCGCACCGATATGCTGCAGAAGGGGAATTACCACCTTCCCGGGAAACGGGATGGAGGTGATGGGGAAGGATTCCGTCTTTCCCTTGTTGTACCCGGGGTGGATACCTCCCTTGAACGACTTTCCACTCATCCGCATTCTACTCCTTCAAGCTGAAAACATGATCAATTTTTATTACCAGGGCCAGTTGAAATACAAAAGCGAAATAATCTCCACAAATTCGACGTTTATATGTTCTTGATCAAAAATAGAAATACCTTCTCACGAATAGCATTCTTTAAATTTATTAATATTTGGGAATCTTCTGCATAATTGAATAAAGAGATGGCGTTTGCTACAATCAGGGAAAAATCAAGAGGTTTTATAAATAAAGAAAAGATAAAGAGGAACATGCTCCGATAACAATCAAAAATGACTGTATTTGAAGGTTTTTGGTTGGTTACGCCATCCATAAAAAAAGGATGGGGCTTCCAAAAACCCCATCCTTCATTTGCGTTGTTTATCTATCCAAATTACTCCTCTTCGTCTTCGAGCTCTTCTTCCTCGACATCATCGTCGTCTTCTTCCAGCTCTTCGTCTTCGGCATCATCATCATCGAGGTCGTTATCCTCTACCAGCTCATCGCCTTCGACGTCATCATCGCCATCCTGTGCTTCCTGTTCGCAACCCAGTGCAAAACTCAACACCAGAGCCAGAACCAGCAACAGAACCCCCCACTTTGTATATTTCTTCATTGTTGAACTCTCCCCTCCTTTCCTCAGGTATAATAAAGGGCTTTACTTTTATCTCTTTGTAAACCCCTTCCATACTATATTACAACATTATATAGAAATTTCCTCCTTTTTATACCTCACTTGCCCGGTTAATTCTTCTTAATAAATAGGGCCCGCGCCTCGCTGATCGTATAAATTGAACCGGTTACCAGCACCATGTCATCGGGGCCGGCCAGGCTCAGCACCCGGCGTATGGCCCCGTTCAGATCCGGCTCAATGAGGGGGGAAACTCCTTCCACACCCAGATCCTCCACGATGGCCTTCAATCTCTGCGGGGTGGCAGCTCGTTCTATCGCCGGCCGGGTCAGAACGATGTCATCCGCCGCCTCCATCAGGAGAGATAACATTTCCCGTGCATCCTTGTCCTCCATGATGCCAACAACCACGATGAGACGCCTGCAAGAAAAATGTTCGTGAATGGCCTTGATCATCGCTTTGACAGCGGCAGTGTTATGTGCTGCATCGATGACCACCCGTGGTTTTTCCTGCAACACTTCCAGGCGCCCGGGCCATCTGGCTATCTTCAATCCTGCCTTTATTGCCTTCTCATCCGTGGCAAAACCATGGTCCCTCAAATATTCAACAACGCCGATGGCGAGGGTGGCGTTCTCGACCTGGTATTCCCCCCGAAGGGGAATAAAAACTTCGCGGTAATCATTTTTCAGGCCGTGGCAGTCAAACATCTGCCCCTCGGGGATTATTTGCCGCCGACCGTATTCAACTACCCCCCGGCAAGCATCGGGCGAGGATGTTTCCCCCGCCGGGACAACGCAATACAACGGTGCTTTTTTCTCCGCGGCCCTTTCCCGCAGGATCCGCAGTGCGATGGGATCGTGAGCAGCGGTAAACAGAGGGACCCTTTCCTTGATTACCCCGGCCTTCTCGCAAGCAACTTCCTCCAGGGTGGAACCAAGGATATTGACATGGTCACGGCTTACATTGGTGATGACCGTGAGCAAGGGGGAGACGATATTGGTTGCATCCAGCCGCCCCCCCAGTCCGGCCTCGATGACCACCAGATCGGGGGCAGCTCCGGCATAGTAATTGAAAGCTATCGAGGTGACCACCTCGAACTGGGTCAGCGGACCAAGCCCCGGAGTCCGGGAAAATTCCTCGACAAGGGGGCGAACTTTATTGACATTGGCAACGAGTGTTTCCGGGGGGATATCCCGATCGTCCATGCTTATGCGGTTACTGAAGGTTTCCAGGTACGGGGAGGTGTAGAGACCCACACGGTACCCCGCAGACTGAAGGACGGATGTGATAAAAACAGCGGTGGATCCTTTACCATTCGTTCCGGCAATATGTATGCATCTGAATTGATGATGCGGATTTCCCAGGCGTTCCATGAGAGCGTTCATCCGCTCCAGGCCCGGCCGGATTCCAAACCGCCCGATACTGTGAATCCACTGCAACACTTCTTCGTAAGTCAACCCGGCACCCTTCTTCCATGCCTTCATCAATTTCAGAGGAAGGCCCTTTTCTACAATGATTGCTGTATCAAACCTAGATCATATCTTTCAATTCTTCCAGGCGGCCTTGCAGTTTTTCGTAGATGGCAGCAAGATCATGGTAACGGTTTTCCACCCTGGCGACCACATCCGGGGGGGCTTTCCGCATGAACCCGCGATTCTCCAGCTTGCTTTTATTTTGATTCATATCTTTCAAGGTAACGGACAATTCTTTCTCCAGCCTGCCAATCTCATCTTGCAAATTCACCAACCCCGCCAGGGGCAGGTAGATCTCCACCTCGTCACCGATGATAGCTGTCAGGGCCTGGCGGGGCTTGCCGACCTCCACACCGATGGTTAGTTCAGAAACAGACCCGAGGGCCTTGATGTTGTCGGCCTCCTCCGCCAGAAGTTCTTTCCTGGAAGAAGGCACACGCAGTACAACCGGGGTCTTGCGTGCCGGCGGGAAATTGACCTGGCTGCGCAGATTGCGGATGTGACGTATTATTTCCTGAACGAGCTCCACCTCTTCCACCTCCTGGCCAAACTCCAGTTCACGGCAATAGCGGGGCCAGGCTGAAACGATGAGGGGCTCTTTCTCCTCCCCGGGCAATGAATGCCATATCTGTTCGCTGATGAAAGGCATGAAGGGATGAAGCAGACATAGCATTCCCTTCAGAATGTGAAACAGAACTCCACGTGTCAGCGCCGCCCTTGTTTCTATCTTCCGGGAGTCATCGCCCTTCGCGTACAGGTCAGCCTTGCTGAATTCCACATACCAGTCACAGAAATCATTCCAGATGAAATCATAAAGTGCCCGGGCCGCCTCGCCAAGTTCATATTCTTCCAGAAGGTCCGTAACCTCCTTGACAGCATCATTGTAACGATCCAGTATCCAACGATCATTGCGGTTCAATCCCCGGGGTAACGCAGCAGGGTTTATCGGCGTGCGGGGTTCACCCGCACCCAGATTCATCAGTACAAAGCGGGAGACATTCCATATCTTGTTTGCAAAATTGCGGCCCGCTTCAACATTTTCCTGGCGGAAGCGCTGGTCACCCCCCGGTGCCTGACCGGTAATGAGTGTGAAGCGCAGGGTATCGGCACCGTACTGCTCGATCATCTCGATGGGATCGATACCGTTCCCCAGAGATTTGCTCATCTTCCGTCCCAGGGCATCACGGACCAGACCATGGATATAAACCGTATGAAATGGAATGTTTTCCATGAAGGCCAGTGACATGACGATCATGCGCGCAACCCAGAAATAAATGATATCGTAACCGGTAACCAGCACATCGGTGGGAAAATACCTCTGCAAATCCTCGGTTTCATCCGGCCATCCCATCGTGGAAAATGGCCACAGGGCCGAGCTGAACCATGTGTCCAGAACGTCGGGATCCCGGGTCAGATCTTCTCCGCCACATCGCGGGCAGACAACAGGGTCCTCATGGGCTACAATCGTTTCCCCGCACGAACAGTACCAGGCAGGGATGCGGTGCCCCCACCAGATCTGTCTCGAAATACACCAGTCGCGCACATTTTCCATCCAGTGAAGATAGACCCCGGCAAACCGCCCGGGAACAAACGCCACTTTTCCGTCACGCACGACCCTGGCCGCCTCCACGGCCAGCGGCTTCATCCGGACAAACCACTGCCGGGAAACCAGTGGCTCGACGATAGTATTGCAACGTTGGCAACGGCCGGGGGCATGTTGGTAATCATCTATTTTCTCGATCAATCCCAGCTGTTTCAAATCTTCAACCACCTGCCGACGGCACTCCAGGCGATCCTGGCCACGGTACTTGCCCGCCGCAGATGTCATCCGCGCATCACTGCCGATCACATTGACGATCTCCAATCCATGGCGCCGGCCAATCTCCCAGTCATTGGGGTCATGACCGGGGGTTATTTTTACCGCCCCGCTGCCAAAGGATGGGTCAACATATTCATCGGCGATAATCGGTATTTCCCGCTCCACCAGGGGCAGAAGGACCTTTTTACCCACAAATTTTCGGTAGCGTTCATCTTCCGGATGGACGGCAACGGCGGTGTCCCCGAGCATCGTCTCCGGGCGGGTAGTGGCAATGATCAAAAAATTTTCCGTGCCAGAAAATGGATAGCGAATATAGGTAAGGGTGGATTCTTCCTCCTCGTGCTCAACCTCTATATCGGAGAGAGCGGTGTGGCACCGGGGGCACCAGTTGGTCATATAATCCCCGCGGTATATCAGCCCCCGGCGATAGAGGCTCACGAATACTTCCCGCACTGCCCGTGAACATCCTTCATCAAGGGTAAAACGTTCCCGGGACCAGTCACAGGAAACGCCGAGTTTCTGTAGCTGTTTCAGTATGCGGGAATGATACCTGTCCTTCCATTCCCATACTCTCTCCAGGAAAGCTTCCCGACCGAGATCGTGCCTTGTAATCCCTTCTGCCTGCAGGTGTTCCTCGACTCTTATCTGCGTGGCGATCCCCGCATGATCGGTCCCTGGCAACCAGAGAGCATCGAAACCTTGCATTCTTCTCCATCTGACAAGCACATCCTGGATGGTATTGTCCAGCGCATGCCCCATGTGCAGCGATCCGGTGACATTGGGAGGAGGGATGACGATTGTGAACGGTTTTTCATCCTGATTTTTCCCGGCGCGGAAACAATCCCTGTCCAGCCAGAAACGGTATATTTCATCTTCCACCTCATGCGGATCGTACACCGATTTCAGATTGTTTTCCATCTTACAGTCACCTCACCCTGACAGGAACATTTTAACATCGGTTTTCAACTTCTCAATATATTATTTCCGCAATTAAAAGTCAACTTGCAGACCGTTCCGGGACGGTGTCAACCTACTTTAGGAAAAAAGAGAGAACCCCGTAATTTTTAACACACTTTTTTATCTATCAAACTTTTAATAGCTTCCCTGGTGAAACTGAAGCCTCCCTGCAGTAACGGCATGTTT
>JAAYSV010000014.1 GCA_012518215.1 Bacillota bacterium | reverse complement strand
GTGGCGATGGTAAGGTGTTTACGAGAAGGGGATTCTTCGGTCGCCCCAAAAAACAGGGCTCCCTCAGAATGACAGTACTGGAAAGACAGTCGCCGGAATGGCACAATACCAGGGGAAAGAGCGCGGCATGACAGGTAAAGAGCCCCCCCCCGCTAAAATGCGGGGGCAGTTTGAACCATAGTTTCAAGTAGTGCCCCCGATCAGGAAATATACGGCTTCCGGGATATTTTTGTCAGTGTCCTTTCCTTTCTACTGCAGAAACTTGTCTGCCTCGGTTTCGGCCATACCCGGGTGCAGTGCCTCGTTGAGCCCGCCGGCTATGGCCATGGAGATGTCATCCATGAATGTATCAATCTCCTTGGGGGTTACCATCAGTTGATCGATAAATGGTTCTTGAACCTCCTCTATGAGGCGTTTCCTTTCTTCCCAATTCAAGTTTTCAAGGGCATTAGCCAGAGCGTGGGCTTCCGAAGATTGTCTTTTCATCTCTTCGATGAGAACATTTATCGCTTCATTGGCGATCGTGCTTGCCCCTACAACGGTGGGAACCCCGATGGCGATCGTGGGTACCCCCATGGTGCTCTGATTGATGGCCATCCTTTCATTTTTGACTCCCGAGCCGGGAACAACACCGGTATCGGAAAGTTGGACAGTGGTATGCAACCTTTCTAGCCTGTAGGCAGCCAAAGCGTCCACGGCAATGATCAGATCGGGGTCAATCCTCTGGGCTACACCCTGGATGATCTCGCTGGTTTCAATGCCGGTAAGCCCCATCACCCCGGGAGACAATGCCGCTACACGTCGAAATCCCTTTCCTGATAAACCGAAGGGGTCCTGCCCATCGAAGATATGACGTGTAACCAGCAAGTCTTCAACCACCTTGGGACCCAGTGCATCGGGAGTCACATTCCAGTTACCCAGGCCTATCACGAGGATGGACATACCCGGTTTCTCATGAAAACCGGCCATCTCCGTTATTTCCCGGGCCAGGATCTGGCTGATACGATTCTGCAAGCTGGCACTTTTCTTTTTCAGGTCAGGGGATTCGATGGTAACATACTTGCCGATCGGTTTGCCAAGCTGTGAAGAAGCTTCATCCGTCAAAACCGTCACCTTCGTCACCTTGATGCCATCCTCATCCTTTATTTCTTCCTTGACTCCCGGAATTTCAGCTGCTGTTCCTTCCCTGATAACCTCGTTGGCCTCGAGTGCCAGATCGGTCCTGATATTGTACCCGGGAACAAAGCCGTCACGGTATTCTGGGCTACAGGTCAAATCCAATTTCCTCCTTTGTCAACGCAACTCCGTCGGAACAAACAGGTCGATCACTCCGATAACGATAGCCGCAAGGATTGCACCGATAATACTGACGTTCATGCCGGGAACAACATACTGGGCCAGAAAGATAATCACCGCCGACACTATGAAACCGACCAGCCCCCTGTTTTGCGGGGAAATCCTGCGGCCAAAAAAGCTTTCGGCGATGAATCCCAGCAGAGCAATAACCACCGCGGCGATCAGAGCATGCCCGAAGCTGAGCTGCGCAAATCCGGGCAATATGAAGCTTACCACCATCAACACTATCGCCGACACGATAAAGCGGACAATCAAACCTAGCATCTTTTCACCTCCCTTGCAGGATTTTTGTTACTGAATTTATCATAACCAAAAGGTTATTTTATATGCTTTTTTCATGCTCGTCGCTTTTGTGCCAGAGAACTCCGGCAACATGGAAATCCGGAGGGAACCCCGCTGCCGGGCAACCGGGGATTTCAATTGCCGATGTTGCAGCGCAAATCATGACCGCAATGACCCCGGCAAGTTTTTTTACCCATTTTGCTTTTTTTCCCGGGAACATCACAGTTGGTATAAAAGTTTTGCAGGCCGGATGTTGCAATATGTATTTTTAAATGGTAAACTTTTAAAGTGTTGCTTGCCATACCATTGTTGTCTGCTATTTTTTGTTTATTTTTTTGATCATGAGGAGGTGAAGCCGTGCCCACGAAGCTGTCTGCCAAAAAAAGAGTCCGGCAAACGATAACCAGGACAGCCCGCAACCGGGCTGAAAAAAGCCGGTTGAACACTTCCATACGCCGTTTCATCGAAGCTCTGGAAGATAAAGATGAAGAATCCATGGAGCTACGTTTCAGAGAAGCTGTACGTACCATCGACAAGACGGCAAGCAAAGGAGTTATTCACAAGAACAATGCTGCCCGTAAAAAATCGCGGTTGTACAAACTGTATCAGAAGAGCAGGGAACAGTAATCACCTTGCGTCAGGCCCGGAAAAGGACAGGATAACCCAACCTGTCTTTTTTATTTTGCACTGCAATCGGTTCCGGCAAATGTAGCGGTGGCATACATCAAAAAGTACAGGTAACAAAAAAAAGCCGGGTTTGCAAGTCATTGTTTGACAATAAACAAACAGGAGGATATCGTATGCGAGGCTTGAATTTGCGTGTAATCGTGGGATTGGTGATCCTTGTTGCCGGGGTACTCTGGCTGCTGCAGGATTTCGGCGTGATCGATACAACCGCTTTCAATTTGTGGAGTTACTGGCCGCTCATTCCCCTGTTCGTTGGCCTCAACTGGCTTGTTCTTTCCTTCCGCATCTCCGGCATCTTCTCCGGAAAGAGATCTTTTTTCCCCTGGGGGCAGTTCATCTCGGCCCTGATCATGATGGCCATCGGGGTTCTCTATCTGGGGAGGAATGTGGGACTGCTCGAAGCGGCGATGATCAAAAGGTTCTGGCAGTTACTCCTGCCCGTGCTGTTGATTCTTCTCGGATCAATGCTACTCGGTAAACGGAGTCCCACGAAAAAAAATAACTGCCTGGCTTTCATGAGCAGGGTCGATACAGGCCACCGGAAGCCATGGAAACTGGAAAGTGGCAACTATCTGGCCTTCATGGGCGGAATCAATCTGGACCTGACCGATGCGGAGGTAGGCAGCGAAGATATTTTTCTGGATCTGACCGCCTTCATGGGAGGAGTCGAGGTAAAGGTTCCCCGGGATCTGCCGGTGATCTGTGAAGGAAATGCCTTCCTCGGCGGCATTTCTTTCCTAGGCCGGGAGGAGGGAGGTATCGTCACCAGCCAGAAGATCGAATACAATATCGATGGTGACGATGACAGGCTCGTACACATCTATGCCCGGTCGGTGATGGGTGGGATCAAGATAAAAAATAGCGACTAGAGAAACCTCCTGCCGGGGGTCAGGGCATGAAAGAGGCGATGCGCCCGATCAGCAACTCCAGGGCCAGCTCGGGTTCCGTTTTTCCCGTTTTGATCCGAAGATCGGTCTCCTGAATGATACGGATTATCTCCCGCAGTTCTTCCCGTCGGTAAGTTCGAGCCTGGCGAAAGAGCTTGTCTGCCACAAAAGGATGGACCCCCAGCCTGGAAATGGCAGCGGACCGCTTGACCCCTTCTTCCCGGAGGGAGTGGGCTTTCAAAATAAGGCGGAACTGCCGGGCCACCATGTGAAGGATCTGTAGCGGCGGGGTGTGGAGAGCAAGCAGGGCTTTCAGATAGCGGAAAGATTTTTCCGGCACCCCCTCCCCCAGAGCATCCACAAGATTGAAAATGTTACCGCGGGGATCACTGTAAACCAGTTTATCGACCAGCTCCTCGGTTACGATCTTCTCGTCGGTGTGCATGTAGGAAACAATTTTGGATATCTCGCTATCCACTCGCCGAAGATCGCTTTCGGCAATGAACAGCAACTTGTCCAGAGCCCGGGGATCGGCTTTTTTATCATGGGCATGCAGACGACTCCTGACCCATGCATCGAGATCCCTTCCTTTCAAGGGGGAGAAGATGACCACCGCATCGGATTCTTGCAGAAAACGGAAAAAACTCCTGCGCCGATCCACCTCGGCTGCCCTGAAGACAATGATATGCTCGATTTCCGGATGCGAATTCTGCTGTTCCTGAAAAACCGCGAGGGCTTCTTTGATTCTTTTCTCTTCTCCGTCTGTTTTTCCGGATTTCCCCGACCGTACGTCACCCGTGGCGGCAGGCTTCTTTTTTTGGGGATGCGCTGTTGAAAACAGCAAGGGAAAATCATCGATCAACACGATTTTTCGCCCCGTGGAAAAAAGCGTGGGCATCCCCAGATCGACAATTATTTCTATCAGATTTGCCTCGTGCCCTTCTATTTTCCGAAACCCGGTATTTGCTTCATCCCCTTGAAGAAATTTCTCTCGCAGAAGGCCGAGCCATAGTTCCTGCAGGTAGTCCTCACCACCGGTCAACAGGTAGAGCGGCGAAAACCTGCCCGCGCGTATGTCCTGAAATGATTGTTTTGATGTGATCATATTATTCCTCTTTTCGTTTTGATCGATCGCTTCCGGCCACACCTAGCCGGAGCGCCGGAACCTCCGGAAAGCCACCAGAAAAAAGACAAGCACCGTATAGATTTCCAGCCGCCCGAGGATCATCAGGAAAGCGAGGAAACATAAGCCCGGAAGGGGGATACTGCCATATCCGGGCAACGAACCGATGAGTCCAAAACCGGCGCCTACGTTGCTCAGGGAAGCAGCCGCCGCGGAAAAGGAGGTGGTCAGATCCAGACCCATCCCCGCAAGCACAAGGGCCCCCAGGGCGGAAGCGCTCATATACAGAAAAATGAAAGCAACCGCATTGCGCAAAACATCTTCCGGGATGGGGCGGTCCCCAAGCTTGACCGTACTCACCGCCGCTGGATGAACAAACCTGTATATCTCACGATAAACGAATTTGCCCAGCAACATGATGCGTACAAGCTTGATCCCTCCGGCAGTAGATCCCCCCGGACCACCGATGAACGTGCACATGAAAAGCAATGCTTTGCTGAAAACGGGCCAGGCATCGAAGTTAACCGAACTGAATCCGGTGGTGCTGATAATCGAGGAAACCTGGAAGGAGGCACGGCGCATCGTTTCGCCAACTCCATCATGTGAATGAATATTGAAAGCAACAAGGATGGTGACCAGCAGGACGAAAAAAAGATAGAATCGCAACTCCGGATTGCGGAAAAAGTTTCTGAAATCACCGCGGAGCAACTGATAGTATAGGGCAAAATTCACGGCGGCCACCAGCATGAAAACAATGATGATCATCTCCGCCGCGGGGTTTCCCAGGGAGGCCACGCCGGAATTCAGGGTTGAAAATCCACCCGTGGGCATGGTGGTCAGAGCATGGTTGAGGGCATGATAGAAAGGGAGGCCGACCAGCATGAGTAGCGCCGTCTGCAACATGGTCAGGACAACGTAAATATACCAGAGTTTCCTGGCCATCTCCGCAACGCGGGGCACGACGCGATCGGCAAAAACTCCGGGCACCTCGGCCCGGAAAAGATTCATGCCATGCAAACCCAGCCGTGGCAGAAGGGCGACAAAAAGAGCGATGATGCCCATCCCCCCCAACCACTGCGTCAGGCTGCGCCAGAGCAGCAACCCTGCCGGTACCGCTTCCACATCGTTGATCACGGTGGCCCCGGTGGTCGTGAATCCGGATATGGATTCAAAGCAAGCAGCGGTAAAACTGTCAAACAGGCCGTAAAAATAATAGGGCAGTGCACCGAAAAACCCGGCAAAGAACCAGGCCAGTGTGACCAGAGCAAAACTATCAACCAGAGTGATTCTGTTGCTGGAAGGAATCAGCAGACAGAGAATTATACCGACCAGCCCGGTTATCAGTGCCGAAACCAGGAGAGAGCTCGAATCCGCTCCCCCCTCGAATAGCGACCATGCCAGAGGAAATAACATCACCAGGGAGAGGGCAATCAACAGATAGCCGATCAGATGCAGGATGTGCAGGCGTTGCATTGCTCTCATTCCTTCTTCAAATGATTTTCTTTGAACTTCCGGTCTGCCTTTCCGGTGCGCCTGCCGGCAAAGAAGCGATCCAGATGTGCGCTGATTTCGGGAAGGGTGAAAATTACCAGGCGGTCGTGGGCCAGAAGCAGGGTGTCACCATGGGGTATGATAACCTCGTCATCCCGCACCAGTGCACCGATGAGCACCCCCCGGGGCAAATTCAGTTTGCAGACCTTCTTGCCGACAGCACGGGCCGTGTCGGGAAGGATCAGCTCGAGCATCTCCGCATTCTCATCCTGCAGGATGGAGAGGGAGATGATATCCTCCCTCCTCGTAAAACGCAGGATCTGCGATGCAGCGATAAGACGGGAATTGACCGTGCTATCGATGCCCAGGGTTTTGAAGATGGGAATATATTCGAGGTCCGTTATCTCGGAAATGATTTTCTTCACTCCCAGCTGTTTTCCCAGCAATGAAGCAAGGATGTTGGTCCGATCGTCGCCGGTGGCTGCCACCAGCACCTCCGCCTCCTCGATCTCCTCTCCCTTGAAAAAAGAAAGATCGGTTGCATCTCCCTGCAGGATGAGAGTGTGGGAAAGATTGCGGCTCAATTCTTCACAGCGGAGGGGATCCTTCTCGACCAACTTTACCGAGAACTTGCGGCTCGTCCCGTTATTTTCAAGAAGGGAGGCCAGCCGGAAACCCGTTCGGCCGCCGCCCAGTATCGTTACCCGCTGTACGCGGAGGCGTTCATGATGCAACATCCAGCTAACTTCACGCAAAACCTGCGGTTTTCCCTGCAGATATATCTTGTCACCCGGTTTGACCATATCCTTCCCGCCAGGAACCAGAAATTCACCGCCGGGGCGGTTGATACCCACGATAATGCAGCCCGGCGGCAACGGCAGCTCCTTGAGGGTTCGGTTGGTAATTCCTGCTTCCTGTTCAACGATGATTCCCAGCATCATCACCTTGCCCTGGGCAAAGTACTCGACGTTGCCGGCATCCGGGAAATGAATCATCTCCACTATCTCCTGTGCAGCCAACCTTTCGGGGTTAATGATGAAATCCAAACCCATCTGTTCATGGAGCAATGCATGATGTTTCTCGAAGTATTCCTCGCCGCGAACCCGGGCCACCGTGATACTGGCGCCGAGGCGTTTGGCCACCATGCAGGCAATGATGTTCACCTCGTCAATCTCCGTTACAGCGGCGACAATACCGGCCTCCCTGGCCCCGGCTTTCTCCAGAATGGCCACGTTGGCCCCGTTGCCCTCAACGACCATGGCATCCAGACGTTCGTTGATGCGATATGCTTTCTCGGGGTCTTTCTCGATGATGACGACATCCTGATTTTTTTCGGAGAGGCTGCGGGCCAGTTCATACCCCACGCCGCCACCGCCGATGATGATGATATGCATATCCTTGATATCCCACCTTGACGGCATCATTGCATGATGGCGTTTTCAACTGCTATTCTATATAATTATTTATTTATTAACAAGCTGTTGAACCAAATTGTCCTCCGCCACCACACCCCGCGGGCCACCCCCGCCCCGGAGACCGTGGATTGCCAACCCGGCAAGACGGTACCTTGAACGAAGAACAGAACGGAAAAGATATTTTTACGGGCGTTCAAAGGGAAAATAGGGTTGATGTTTGGCCGGTGCATGCATATAATATAGGTGTGCACATATTTGGGCACATACATTTCAATGTTAACACGGAGGGTTTTTCCATGCATTCGTTTTCAAAGTATGTAAACCCCTTTCTGGGAAAAATGATCGAGAGTATCGGTATGGACAAGAGCTTTGTAAGAGGAGAAGGCTGTTACCTTTACGATCAAGAGGGGAATGAATATCTTGATTTTATCGCCGCCTACGGGGCTCTGCCTTTCGGCCATAACCCGCGAGAAATATGGGAGGCGATTACAAGGGCATATGAAGAAAGGGAGCCTGATTTTGTCCAGCCCTCCAACCTGAACGCCGCGGGTGACCTGGCCGAAAAGCTCATCAAGATTGCACCGGAAGGGCTGAAATACGTCACTTTTTGCAACAGCGGGGCGGAAGCGGTGGAGGCTGCGATCAAGATGTGCCGTGCAGCCACGGGCCGTAAAGGAATCCTGTCGGCAGTGAACAGTTTTCACGGTAAAACTCTGGGTGCTCTTTCGGCCACGGGCAATCCAAGCTATCAGCGTCCATTCATGGCCCCGATGGAAGGATTTGATCATGTTGAATACGGAAATCTTCATGCGCTCGAAAGCCTGCTGGCTGAAAAACCGAACCGGTATGCCGCACTCATCCTGGAACCGATACAGGGAGAAGGAGGCGTGGTGGAACCGCCGGCCGGTTATCTGGGGAAAGCGGAAAAACTCTGCAAAAAATACGGGTTGCTCTTCGTCCTGGATGAAATACAGACCGGGTTGGGACGCACCGGCTCCCTGTTTGCCTGCACGGAGGAGGGAATCTTCCCCGATATCCTGCTGCTGGCCAAAGCTTTGAGCGGGGGCGTTATTCCCATCGGCGCATGCCTCAGCAATGACCGGGCCTACCAGAAGGAGTTTGCGCTGAATCATTCTTCCACCTTTGCCGGCAGTACCACGGCATGCCGCGCCGGCATCTGTTCCCTTGAAATGCTACTGCGCAACGGGATGGAGGCAATCGCTGCTGCAAGGATAACGGGTGAATATCTTAAAAAGAGGCTACTTCTGCTCAGGGATCGATATCCCGGTATTATCGGGGAGGTCCGCGGGCGGGGCCTGTTGCTGGGAATCAAGTTTGACATCAGCAGGGAATCTTTCCCCGGTAGCCTTCCGGGCATCATGGCCGAGCAGGAACTTCTTACCCCCCTCCTTTCAAGTTACCTGTTGAACGTTGAACATCTTAGGGTAGCCCCCACTCTCAACGGCAACAGGGTCATCCGCGTCGAACCACCGCTGTGCGTCACCAGGGAACAATGCGACCGGGCCATGCAGGGGCTGGAAAATATGTTGCAGATCCTTGAGGCAAGGAATTCGGCAAAGCTTTTTTCGTTCCTGATCGATGCCGATGAAAAAGAATATCCGGTCTGCAACACTTCTCCGCCAGAAAATCTCGCTATCCCTTCCGCTGATCCGCAAGAGGGAAGGTTTGCGTTCCTGATCCATCCCCTGAACATGGCAAATTATGCCGAATTTGACCCCGGCCTGGCAGCTTTCGATTCCGATGAATTGCAAAGGTTGGTAACCCGCTGGAATGACATGGTCAGGCCCTTTTTCGTTTCCGGAACAAGAATCATGACCGACATCGGTGCCACGGCCTATGGAGAATTCATCGCCGTCCCCAGGACCACGGCCCAGTTGATGGAAATGCCACGGAAGAAGGTGCTGGCAGAACTGAAGGAAGCCATCAACCTTGCCCATCACAGGGGTGCTGAAATTGTAGGTCTGGGCGCCTATATCTCGGTAGCCTCGGGAGGAGGATTGTATTTGAGGGATATGAACATACCGCTCACAACCGGAAACAGTTACACCGTTGTCGCCGCCGTGGAGGCGATCACCGGCGCACTGAATAAAATGGGAGAGACTCCCGGTCGCGGACAGGCAGCCCTGATAGGAGCAGCGGGGTCAATCGGGAAAGGGGTGGCCATCCTGATGTCGGAAAAAGTGTCCGGCCTCGTTCTGATCGGTAACCCCGGAAACAAAAATGCGGGGGCAGACCGCCTGTGGAGAACAGCCGCGGAGATATACAGGTTCATAGCCGGGCAGAGGAAAGAAAAAACATTTGTACCGGGCAGCATAGCTGAACATGTGGCGGCAATGAAAGGCCTCCCCGATGCGGATGCCCCCCTGGAAATGTTTGTTGATCTTGCCCGTTCTTCCGCCCGGAAAGGGGTTCCCATCCACATTACCACGCAGATAGATAAATGGTTGCCCGGTGCAGACATCGTCGTCAGTGCAACAAGCAGCACCGCCGCGCTGATCACCCCCAAAAATTTAAAATACGGTGCCATCGTCTGCGATGTTTCCCAGCCTTCCAATGTCAGTGAAGAGGTTTTGAAACGAAGGCCCGATGTCCTGGTAATAGATGGCGGAATCGTGGAAATTCCGGGGCGCCCCTCCCTGGGATGGAACTTCGGGTTCGAGAAGGGGGAAGCCTATGCCTGTATGGCAGAAACGATGATGCTCGCTCTTGATCACCATTATGAAAACATGAGCATGGGATCGACAGGGATCACGCTGGATAGTATCCTTTACACGAAAAAATTGGCTGACAAATACGGTTTCAAACTGGCAAACCTGAAGAGTTTCAATCGGCCGCTGGCCGCGGAGAGATGGAATGCTGTCATGCATGCCAGAAGGCTGGCCGGATCATGGCCCCCCGAATTGCTCTCGTCGGAATAAAAGGAGCAATCTACCAGCCGCCAGAAGGCAGGTACGTGGTTATGGCGATAATTGATTTGCAGGCGGAAGTGAGTGGTCAAGATTCCCTGTCGCGGCATGCTGCAGCCGCTCGCTCGGAATGACAGGTAGGGCGTTTTCTTTTTCTGGCAGTAGGGTAAGGGGTACATGAGGAGGGGATTCTTCAGGAACTGAAGCTCTCTTTAGTGGGTATGCGAAAAGATAAAACCCAGGAAATAGCTTCCCCCCGTGGGTAAGTGGTATTAACAAGGGTTTCCTTGGCCGCCTACGTTTTCTTTTTCTTTTTTTATATGTTGGCTTGGCGACTGGGCCGTTCATGGGCCATAGCAAAAGAACGGTTCAGGGAGTGAGTGTGTTCAACTAGGGGATTCTTCGGTCGCCCCAAAAAACAGGGCTCCCTCAGAATGGACAGGTAATACACTGTCCACATCACGTCGGCAGTCCCGTTTCGCTTCC
>JAAYSV010000013.1 GCA_012518215.1 Bacillota bacterium | reverse complement strand
CGGATGTCAACCTGTTCAAACAGTTACTTTCCCAGATCGATGCCCTTGCGCCCCGTCCGACCCTGATTGCCGATGCTGGATTCATGTATGTGGCCAAAATGAGTGGTGATGCTTCCTCCTTTGACCTATTTACACCCGATGCCGGTGAACTGGCCTATCTGGCAGATGAAAAAGCCCCCCATCCCTTTTACACCCGAGGTTTTATCCTGCACGAGGATAATATGGTGCCGCATCTGATCGAAAGGGCTTACCGGCACAACAATGCCGCCTCCTACCTGCTGGTAAAGGGGGTTACCGACTACATCGCCAACAGGGACGGTGTGATAGCCGTGATCGACAGCCCGCAGGAAGAGGCGCTGGAGGCGATCGGGGGCACCGGGGATACTTTGACGGGGATAGTTTCCGCTCTGATCGAGTCAGGAATGGATCTGGAATCTGCATCGATAAATGCTGCCCGGGTGAATCGGTTGGCCGGTTCTCTGGCCAAACCTACCCCGGCAACCCAGGTATATGATATTATAAAGAAAATACCTTATGCCCTTGATAAGATATTGAAAAACGAAGGAAAGGTCTAGAACCAATGGACGAGCATCCTCGATTGACCCAAAATACCCGGGCTGCCGGCTGAGCTTCCAAAATAGGTCCGGGGGACCTGACAGATGTTCTGTGTGGTCTGACACCGAACAAAGACCCAAACCTCCTGGTAGGTATCGATGGGTCCGATGATGCCGGGGTATACAGATTGACCGATGATATAGCCCTTATCCAGACCCTGGATTTTTTTACCCCCATTGTTGATGATCCCTTCGATTTTGGCCGGATAGCTGCGACCAATGCTTTGAGCGACGTTTATGCAATGGGCGGCAGACCGCTGACGGCAATGAACATCGTCTGTTTCCCGATCAAGGATATGGATAAATCGGTTTTGAGTTCAATCCTGCAAGGCGGTTTGGAAATAGTCCATCAGTCAAATGCGGTCATGGTGGGGGGGCACAGTGTTGAAGATCCCGAGTTGAAATATGGGCTTTCATTGACGGGGATTGTCCACCCCCGGAAATTCCTGACCAATGCCGGCGCAAAACCGGGAGATCTGCTTGTACTTACAAAACCTCTTGGAACCGGAATACTGGCCACCGCCCTCAAGGCAAATATGTTGAATGAAGAAGCTGCCGGTTCTGTTACCGAACAGATGGCCACCCTCAACAAAGGGGCTGCGGAAGCAATGATCGAGGTTGGTGTAAACGCATGTACGGATATCACCGGTTTCGGACTGCTGGGACACTGCATTGAAATGGCCAGGGCAAGCAAGGTGGGGATTGGAATCGATACCCGAAAGGTGCCGATTATGCCCGAGGTCAAAACTTTTGCCACGATGGGGTTGATCCCCGGGGGAAGTTTTACCAATCAAAAATTTTATTCCAGGGACATCCGGATTGATTCGAGTGTAGAATCCGTTTTGCCGGATATCATGTTCGACCCTCAAACATCGGGGGGCCTGCTCATTTCTGTTCCAGAAAACAAAGCGCCCGCTTTGGTACAGAATCTCCGGAAAAAGAACGTCCTTTCCACAAACATCATCGGATCGGTCAGAAAAGAAATGCCCGGAAAAGTTCACTGCTACTGAGAGAACATAAGGGAACACGGGGGCCTGGCCCCGGCGGTAACGGAAACGGTGGAATTGACCTGGCCCACATAATTATATCCATCAATGGAAAAAGATCAGTTGCTTGCAACGCCGCCGGCCGTCCCCTGAAGGTGGATAGTTCCGTTACGGTGTCCGTGGATTTCTGCCTTGACGGGGCTGGAGGGATTGAACCTGATGAGAACCCGCTGACATCGTGTTTTTGCCACCCCCCTGAACAACCATCAACTTCTTTTTCCGGCTCTCATTGCGGCGAGCGGCCTTCCCGTTCTTCGCACCCACGCCCGGAGTCCACCGGTCTTGACGGGAAGAGTATCTATTTTACCCCGATCATCCCGGCCAGCAAGATAGTTTTATTTTTTAACGAACTTCCGTATTTCTGAACAGAAGAATCAAAGTAAACAATAAAGTACTTCCGTTTGACAAGAATAGAGAAAAAATTGTAATATTGAATATGCTTTGAAATTCAAATATTATCAATTTCAAGTAATACAGCTTTCAAGGGGGTTTTGCGGTGGACCATATCGAGAAGCTAACCGATGAATTTCTGTTATTCTTCAATGGTTTTTCTTCCTGGGAAAGTTCCGTCATCCGCTCCAGTGATCTGAGCATTTCGGAGGCCCATGCCATCGAGGCGCTGGGACAGTACGGAACGATGAACATGAAATCCCTGGCCGGCAAGCTGGGGGTCACTACCGGCACGACCACCGTTACCGTGGATCGTCTGGAATCAAAAAAATACGCCCGGCGCACAACTACAAAGAAAGACCGGCGGGTCAATCTGATCAGCCTGACTGAAAAGGGAGAAAAAGCGTTTGCAGAACACCATCGTTTTCACCTGGATCTGACAAGGCAGATGTGTGCATGTTTGTCAGAAGAAGAAGTTAAACAACTGCTGGGCATCATCAAGAAAATCAACAGGGAAATATTTTGATCGAAAAACCTTGAAAGAGGACTGACCAATTGATTGGAAGATACAAGGAAGCCGGTGTTTACAAACAACTGCTGCAGATGAAAGAATTTTACGCGGTAGCTTTTGGAATTATTCTTGTTGTACTGAGTTTTGTTCTCGATAAGAAGGGTTTTGCG
>JAAYSV010000012.1 GCA_012518215.1 Bacillota bacterium | reverse complement strand
AGCAGCGTAAGCTAAATTATCGTTGGCGTTTATAGCCTTTCCATGTTTTTACCGGGTCATGGTCCCGAGCACGCCGTTCCTGCCCTCGCAACTCCCGTCGAATCCAAACGCCCCCATGATTGACTGTCTTCTGCCGACCCGGCAAAAATGCTTGAAACCGGGGCAGGGCATTTCAACTTGATTATACACGCTTCTGACCGCTTTTTCAAGCCCGGCCGGCGCGGTCTCCCGCGTTCATAACCATTTTTCCCCGAAACGATTGTACCCGTTGGTTTTCAATATTGCCTTTCCTTGAAGGTCCGCTCCATCTCGCGCCGGGCTGCTTTCTCGGCCAGCGCGGCACGCTTGTCATACAGTTTTTTTCCCCGGGCCAGCCCTATCTCTATTTTGATCAGGCCCTTCTTGATATATACCTGAAGGGGAACCAGGGTATAGCCTTTTTCCTTCAGTTTCCCGTAGAGGCGGTCGATTTCACGGCGATGCATCAGCAGCTTGCGGGTACGCAAGGGTTCATGGTTGTAGCGGTTGCCCTGGTCATAGGTGCTGATGTGTACATTGTGGAGAAAGAGTTCTCCGCCCTCCACCCTGGCATAACCTTCACGCAGGTTGATACGTGAATGACGCACGGATTTGACTTCGGTTCCGGTCAGGACCACGCCTGCTTCGTATTTCTCATCTATGTGATATTCATGGTAAGCCTTGCGGTTGCGGCTTACCACCTTGATATTTTCGCTCATGGGTGAAAATCCTTTCTTGACATATGAAATATCCCCATTGCTGTTTTTTTATTCTTCTGCAAGGGTAGCTCGGGCAGATCCCCGGATAAAATTTTTCGACATTCACATATTACCATATTTAACCTTCCGGGGAAAGATTGACCGGTTTATTGTTCCCGCGGTAGATACACCGAAAAATTGGATACAATATGGTTGGTGTTGTCGTGCTGTTTAATTCGGTCAATTATGAATGCGTTATGGTATAATGTAACAACAATTATAAAATGGAGGGTTTTTAAATGAAAGAAAAGGTTGAAAAAGCAATTGATCTGATCCGCCCGGCCCTGCAGGCAGACGGCGGCAATGTTGAGCTCGTAGATGTGGACGAGGATAGCGGTGTCGTCAGGGTCAAGCTCACCGGCGCATGCCACGGTTGCCCGATGGCAACCATTACCCTGAAAAATGGTATCGAACGGGTAGTCAAGAAGGAGGTTCCCGGGGTTACCGAAGTAGTGTCTGTCTAGTTTTTCAATGAGAATCGATCAAAAACAAAACCCGGGATGCCGGGATTTTGTTTGTTCCGGGAAAGGTGATCATCGGCGATGGAAGTTTATCTGGACAATTGTGCCACGACTCCTCTTTATGAAGAAGTGATCGAGTACATGGGCTTCGTACAGTCCCGTTACTATGGAAACGCATCTTCCATCCACGGCAAGGGACTGGAAACCGAAAGATTGATCAACCTTGCCCGTTCAGAGGTGGCCGGGGCGCTCGGCGTTGAACCCGCGGAGGTTGTCTTTACTTCCGGGGGGACAGAATCCAATAACATGGCCATCAAGGGGATCGCCCGCCGCCATCATCGCCGGGGCAAGCATATCATCACCACCCCCATCGAGCATCCTTCTTCCCTGTACGCATGTTTGCAGCTTGAAAAAGAGGGGTTTGTTGTTTCTTTTGCCGGAGTTGATGAAAAAGGGCAGGTTGTTCTGCAACGCCTGGAAGAGATGATCACCCCGCAGACCACACTGGTAAATATCATTCATGTCAACAATGAAATCGGGACGGTGCAGGATATTGCCGCGATAGGGCATGCGATCAAGAAGATAAACCCCCGGGCAATTTTTCATGTCGATGCGGTTCAGTCATTTGGAAAAGTACCCCTCGATCCCCTCGGATCCATGGTCGATGCCCTCTCCATCAGTGCGCATAAGATTCATGGCCCCAAGGGAACGGGTGCCCTCTGGTTGAAAAAGGGTATCGATATACAGCCACTGTTGCAGGGGGGAGATCAGGAAAGGGGATTGCGGCCGGGAACGGAAAACCAGGCAGGAATTGCCGGGTTTGGCAAGGCCGTCTCCATCTATTTCGCACGCAGGGATGAACACATCAAGAAAATGAAGGAACTGAAAGTCGCCTTTGCCGAGAAATTGAATGGCGCGTTGCCGGTAAGGATAAACGGCCCGTCGCTTCATGAAGGTGCTCCGCATGTCCTCAACCTCTGTTTCGGGAAAGTAAGGGGAGAAGTCCTGACACACGCCCTGGAAGAGGATGGGATCCATGCTTCTCCGGGTTCGGCTTGCCATTCACGGCGGCCCGAACCAAGCCATGTCCTCGAAGCCATCGGCCTTGATGAACAGGAAATCCGCAGTTCTTTGCGTTTCAGTTTTTCCCCGCTCAATACTGCCGCCGGGATAGAATATGCCGCACGGAAGATCGTTGAAAAGGTAAGAAATCTTCAGGAAATCATGATGTAGGTGATCGACGCCAGATGAAATTATTTTTATTGAGATATGGTGAACTTGCCCTCAAGGGAAAAAATCGGAAAGCTTTCGAGGATCTGCTGATCAGAAATATCAGGGATGCCCTGCAAGGCATATCCGCGGAAGTGAGAAGAACATACGGGCGGCTTTTCGTGCATCTGCATGAGGAGAACCGTGAGCGCGAGGTTCTGGAACGGCTCGGAAGGATCTTCGGCCTTGTCTCGATCAGTCCGGTAGATAGCGCGCCCTTGAACATGGAAGATATACAGGCCCGGGCGTTGGCGACAATCCAGAAAGGGGCTGCCGCCCCGTTTACCTTCAAGGTGGAAACCAGGCGTTCCAACAAGGCCTTCCCCCTTGAATCACCGGAAATCAGCCGGATAACCGGGGCCCACATCCTGTCCAACGTGGCCGGCAGCAAGGTTGACGTTCATCATCCCGATATCATACTCCACATGGAAATCCGTGAGAAAGAAGCATATGTCTACCATCTTTCCTATCCCGGGTGCGGCGGCCTGCCCGTGGGCGCAAGCGGCAGAGCCCTTCTTCTGCTTTCCGGCGGCATCGACAGCCCGGTCGCCGGATGGATGGGAATGAAAAGGGGTCTGGAAATCGAGGCTCTGCATTTTCACAGTTTTCCTTTCACAAGCGAACGTGCAAAAGACAAGGTGCTGCAAATTGCCTCGATGATGGCCCGCTACAGCGGCAAATTGATCCTGCACGTGGCCGGATTTACCGGGATACAAGAGGCCATTCACAAGGAATGCCCCCCGGCGATGCGCATCACCATCATGAGGCGGATGATGTTCAGGGTGGCGGAGAGGTTGGCTGCCTCAAGGGGGGCCGGAGCACTTGTCACCGGCGAAAGTTTGGGGCAGGTGGCCAGCCAGACGCTGGAAAGCATTGCCGTAACCGATGTGCTTGCTGAAAGGCCAGTTTTCCGTCCCCTGATCGGGATGGACAAGCAGGAAATAATCGATCTTGCCCGGAAGATTGGCACTTACGAGATCTCCATCCTCCCCTACGAGGATTGTTGCACCGTCTTCGTTCCCAAACATCCGGCTACACGGCCAAAACTTCTGTATACCGAAAAAGTGGAAAGTTTTCTTGATGTAAATTCTCTTCTGGATAACTGCCTCGAAAACATTGAATCAGTCACTCTTCCGACATGATTTTCTCGCCTTTTTCCGGCAATGCTTTCAAGCTTCAGTTGGCCAGGTAATGCAGGTAGACCGAGAGGGCAATCAACAGGGAGAAGAATGCCAGATTGAGCATGGTCAGCCCGATAGCCCGGGGTGGCTCCACATCGTAGCGGTAAACAGGGGCGGCGAGGGTTTTCTCTGCCTTGCGCGCATAGTAGATCCCCGCAGCCAGCATCAATATGGAAATAATCTGGGAGAGCGAAAATACCCAGAGGAAATTGGGAGTTGAACGGAAAAAATCGACCACAAAAGAGATGGCACCGTAGCCGACCAGAAACCAGACGAAAAGTTCTCCGTGATACACGATGTTCTCCCTCTTCCTCCACAGGATATAGAAGAAGATATAAAGCAAGATTATCATATAGGCCTGATCCGGATGTAGGTGTTCCCCGTTAACCTCCAAGGCCCACGGGAGAGCAGAAGAAACTGGCAGCCCGGCAGGAATATTGCCTATCCTTGATATCGCATTGGCCAGCACCAACGAAGGGACAAATGCATCCAGCAACCTTTTGGAGGCCGAGCCCGTCAGTTGGATAAAGATCAGTGCCAGCAAAAACGCCCCCAGGAATCCACCCAGAAAAGACAGGCCGCCATCCTGGAAAGACCAGACCTGACGGGGGTCAAGTTTGTAATATTCATAATCCACAAAAATAATATGTGAAAGGCGGGCCCCGGCAACCCCGGCCAGGATAACAAGAAGGGCAAAGCTGATCATCCTGTCCGGGTTGATCCCTTTGCGCGAACATTCCTTGATGTAAATGAAAAGGGCAACAACCAGCGCAATCATGATTGACAGGCTGTATGCGGTAACGGAGAAAGGACCCCATTTAAAAAAGAGACAATCCATAAAGGCTATCCCCTTTCTTCTTCCCTGCAACTATCCGATGGGAAACAATTTGATGCAATTATCCGCCCTGACCGGGGAGACAGTTCCCATCCCCCGGGAAACCGTGACCAACGGACATCCGTAAATTATTATGACCACTTCCTTGCGGTTATAATCATCATATTTTGCTTCTGTGTACCTTT